>JBKJKS010000325.1:0-2676 GCA_046597295.1 Saprospiraceae bacterium | reverse complement strand
CGCTAAAAATAAATTGAAATATAGCGGCAAAAGGCGCGGCTTTTCGCCCGGCAAGGGGTTTTAAAACAGCCTCTAAGCAGTTTTTTAACAATTTACTTAACAAACGTGGCACTACTTTTGTCCTTGCTCGACAACTGCATGATGGTCGGCAATGCTCTGCAAAACCCGTTTTTTTAATCCCATCGACATTCCAGAACAGACATTTTATCCAGGCTTAATCCATCCGCCGATGTCCCAACCGATTCGTTTTGACCGCCCGCCCAGTGCCGGGCGGCTTGCCCTGCTTGTGACACTGTCCGCGTTTTTCACTCCGCTGACGCCCGTATCGGCACAATGCACCCTGATCTGCAACCAAAATCTCTCCATTTCCCTCAATACCAGCGGCCAGGCCAGCATTTCCACGCAGCTCATTGTACCGAATGCAGCCTCCTCCTGCCCTGGCCCGCTGGAACTCAAACTTTTCACCGCGCAGGGAGTACCGGTGACGAATCCTTTGAATTGCAGCAACATCGGCCAGGTGATCACCGCTACGGTGCGGCATGTGGCCACCGGCAATACCTGTTCCGGCAGCGTCGAAGTACAGGACGCGCTGTCGCCCGTGCTGGTCTGCCCGGAGAAAACCGTACTCTGTAATCAGGATGCCAGTGTTGCGGGCGTCGGTCTGCCGACGATGTCGGACAACTGCACGCCGTCCGGGTCCCTGAACTACCAATTTATAGATCAGGAGACCGACCTCGGTTGCTCCGGTAGCCATGCCGGCTATCCCGTTATCCGGCGCATCGACCGTTACTGGGCGGTGACCGATCAGTACGGCAATTCTTCCACCTGCGTGCAAAAGGTCTGGCTCCGGCGCGCCATTGCTGCTGACGTGGTCTTCCCGCCGAACCGCGATGGGTTTGCCCTGCCTGCCCTGGTCTGCGGCCAGGATCCGGAAGACCTGGAACTCACCGGGCAGCCCCTGGTGGGCGGGCAACCGATCGATAACGGCGGCTTCTGCGAACTGGGCGTTTCTTACACCGACCAGACCATAAACTATTGTCCGCCCGCTGCTTATACCGTAGTGCGTACCTGGGTGCTGGTCGATTTCTGCACCAGTACCGTTACGCAACGCATCCAGCTCATCAAGGTAGAGGACAAAACGGCTCCGGTCGTCACCGCTCCGGCCAACCTCACGGTCGGTACTTCCGGCAGCAATTGCAGCGCGGTAGTGACCCTGCCGGCGGGAACGGCCACCGATAATTGCTCGGCGGTGACCATCGCACCGACCTGGGCCTACGGCACGGGCTACGGCCCCTTTGCGGGCGTCGTGCCGGGCAGTCACGCAGTGACCTACGTCGCCACCGACGCCTGCGGCAACAGTGCCGCCACCACTGCGTTGGTGACCGTGGTGGATAACTCGCCGCCGACGGCTTTTTGCAAGTCCTCCTTGCAGGTATCGCTCACGTCGTCGGGAACAGCCCAGGTGCAGGCGGCGGCCCTGGATGCGGGTAGTTTCGACAACTGTAGTGCCGTTTCGCTGGCGGCCAGCCGCGACGACGTGAACTATTCGGCCTCGGTGACGGTAAACTGCGCGGATATAGGCGTCCCGGTGATGATCACCCTGCGCACCACGGATGCCGTGGGTCTGGAAAATTTCTGCACCATGGAGTTGTCGGTACGCGATTTCCTGAAGCCGGTGCTGCTGTGTCCGGCCAACGTGACCCTCACCTGCCAACAGGATTACCGGGCGCTGAACATTACCGGCCAGGCAGCGGCCAGCGACAACTGTAGCCTGCAAAGTCTGGACTCGACCAACGTAGTCACGCTCGACGGCTGTAACACCGGTAGCGTCACCCGTTTATGGAAGGCCACCGATGCGTCGGGCAATACCAGACTTTGTACCCAGAACATCGTTTTGAGCCCCCTCAACACGATGATCGTCGCTTTTCCACCCAACGTGGAAGTGCATGGCTGCGGGAGCGCGGCGGCGACTGCCCCGGCTGCCACCGGCCAGCCCGTGGTGAGCGGACAGTCCTGCTTCGCCCCCTCGGTCACCTACACGGATCAAATCTTCCAGGTGGCGCCGCCCGCCTGTTTTCGGATCGTACGAACCTGGAAAGTGATCGACTTTTGCATTTACAACCCCAACGGCGGCACGGCGGGCTACTGGCAGCACGCCCAGGTAGTGGACGTACGCGATACGGCCGCTCCGGTGCTGAGCATTCCGGCCGACCTGACGGTCAGCCCCGACCAGCCCGGCTGCCTGGCGCAGGTAAATCTATCCGACGCTTCGGCCACGGACTGCAGCCAGACGGTGACGATCACGCACAACAGCGCCTTTGCCGCCTCGGGCATCAATGCTTCGGGGCTGTATCCACCGGGGCAGCATACCATCATCTTCAGCGCGGTCGACGGCTGCGGCAACCAAACCCAGCGCACCCTGCACCTCACCGTGCAGGACATCAGCCCACCAGCCGCCGTGTGCATCAACGGTCTGGCGGTCAACATCGCGTCGAACGGCGTGGTCGTCATTCAACCGGCGCTCCTGAATGGCGGCAGTCAGGACAATTGTTCGGCGGCGGCGGCGCTGGTCTTTACGACTTCGCCGGCGGCTTTTACTTGTCAAAGCCTTGGCTATCAGTTGGTTGTGCTCACCGTAACCGATGCAGCAGGTAATGCGTCGACCTGTCAGACCTT
>JBKJKS010000149.1:0-6477 GCA_046597295.1 Saprospiraceae bacterium | reverse complement strand
GAGAGGTCACATATTGGTAGAAATGATGTTTTTATGCATTTTTGACGACCTCGGAGAGGTCGTCAAAAATGCATAAAAACATCATTTCTACCAATATGTGACCTCTCCGAGGTCATTTTTAACCCATTATTCGCATTGATTATTAATCAGCAGGCATTGAAAAAGGGGAAATGGGCCGCAAAGGTGCAATGACAAAGGCATTATTTATAACCCGGTAAATGACCATTGGTAAAAATAGTTATACAAGTCACTGATTATCAACCCTTATAAACCCTCATCAACCCAATATTACCACACCACAAATTCCGTCCGGCGGTTACGCGCCCGTCTCTCCGGCGTGTCGTTGGTTTCCACCGGCTGGGTTTCGCCGAAACCTTTGGAACGCAGCCGGGTGGTCGCCACGCCTTTTTGCACCAGGTAAGTCAACACCGAGCGGGCACGATCTTCCGAAAGCACCAGGTTGCTGCGGGCGTCGCCGACATTGTCGGTATGGCCGGTGATCTGAATACGCAGGGTAGGCGATTCGGTGAGCAGGGTCGCCAGACGGTCCAGTTCGGTCGCCGAAGCAGGCAGCAGCGCAGCGGAAGCCGTTTCGAAAAAGACGTTGCGCAGGACAATGGGCTTACCGCCCGCTACGGCAGAGTCTATGCTAATGGGTTGTAAACCAATATTTAAGGAAAAAGGCTCTTTAAAAGTGGCGGTTTCCAGCAGGTTGAAGTTTTCAGAATAAAAAAGGTACTTATCCTTACTGACGTTCAGCGCGTAATCGGTGCCCGCCGGCAGACAAACCAGCGCGCTACCGTCTTTTTTAGTGAACGCCGACACGTACGATTGCCCGGTTTTCAGGTCGATAAAATCTACTTTGGCCACGATGGGATAACCGGTGAGCGCGTCCGTCACTTTGGCGCGGGCGTAGGTGACCGGGCGCGGGCGGGCATGTTCAGGCAGCTCGAATGCGTACATATCCAGCCGACCCTGACCACCGGGGCGGTTGGACGCATAATAAGCGGTCATTCCGTCCAGGCTGACGGTCAGCATGACGTCTTCGCCCCTGGTATTGACCGGGTAGCCCAGGTTTTGCGGGACACCCCAGCGACCATCGGACTGACGGCGCGAGAAGTAAATGTCTTTCCCGCCCATGCCCGGCAGGCTGTCGGAACTGAAGTACAAAGTCTGGCCATCCGGATGCAGGAAAGGGGTCTGGTCTTCGCCGCCGGTATTCAGCAGCGGGCCGAGGTTTTCCGGTTTGGTCCACTTGCCATTACTCTGACGGGTCGTTTCCCACAGGTCAATTTTGCCGCGTCCACCGGGGCGATTACTGCTGAAAATAATGGTTTTCCCGTTGGCGCTGATGGTGGGCTGGGCTTCCCAACTGGCGGTATTGATCGTGTTGCTAAAGGGCGATGCCGTGGTCCAGCCCTCGGCTTTCAACTGGCTCCAGTAGAGATCGCAGCTGCCCTGCGAGCCATCGCCGCGGCGGTCACAGGCGGTGAAGGCAATCCAGGAGCCATCGACGCTGATGGCTTGCGCGCCTTCGTTCTCGACGGTATTCACCCCTTTCAACGGTTCGGCAGGTTGCCAGGCATCGTCCTTCCATTGGGTTTGAAAGAAATTCTCATCACCGCCGTCATTCCGGGTGAAGATCATGGTGGAGCCGTCGGCAGTGATCGAGGGGAAGTATTCGCTGTTTGCAGTGTTGACCCCCGGACCGAGGTTCCGGGGATTGAACGGTACGGGATGCTGGACGGCCACCGCTACAAAGCGGGCGTTGGCCAGCAAAAACGTCGCCGCAGACTTGTTTTTGGCACTTTTCGGGTCTTTGGAGAGGTAGGACTGGGCGTGGGCCGCACATTCCGCATATTTCTCCAACTGCCATTCGACCTGGGCCAGAAAATAAAAAGCGGCGGGCGCATACATGGAATCCAGCGAAAGGCCTTTTTCAAAATAGCGCTCGGCTTTGAAAAAGTCCCGCAAGTAAACATAGGTGTCCGCTAATTTGAAATAGGCGTCGATGAACAGCGTGTCTTTTTTGAGCGCCTGCTCGTAGCTGCCCTGCGCAATGGCATATTCTCCCCGGTCGCTCTGCTGCTTGCCCTCGTTGAACGCCGTACGGGCCTTTTCATTGGTGGTCTGTACAGTAGTATAAGCGGACCCTGCCGGTTGAGCCAGTACCCGTATAGTGAGGAGAAATGTGCAGCTAATCAGGACTAAAGCACGCATGGAGGAGATTTTGGAGCAAAAAAACGCAGAATGATCGGAGAGATTGCCTGGGCAGCAGTTGGGAGGAAGCCCGTGGTCAACAGCAATCGTCTGGCGGATAACAAAATTATTCGGCATTTGCCTCTTCCAGGCGGATACCGAACGACAACAAATGTTCTTCTTCCCACAAACCGCTCATCAATTGTACGCCGATGGGTAACCCATTTTCCGGGTGCAAGCCAGCCGGCAAAGCCAGGGCCGGCACCCCGGCCAGGTTGGCCAATACGGTATATATATCGGACAGGTACATCGCCACCGGATCCGCCGATTTCTCTCCAAACTTCCAGGCCACCGACGGCGCCACGGGCATCAGAATAAAATCATAGTCTTCCAGAATGGTCAGCAGACGCTGCCGGATGAGCTGCCTGGCCTGCTGGGCTTTGGTATAGTAGGCCTCGTAGTACCCGCTGCTGAGCACAAACGTGCCAAGCAGAATGCGGCGCTTCACTTCGGCGCTGAAGCCTTCACTCCGCGTCAGTACGTAATGCTCTTCCAGATTCCGGGCCGCAGGACTGCGCTGGCCGTAACGGACGCCGTCGTAGCGGGCCAGATTGCTCGACGCTTCGGCAGTCGTCAGTACATAGTACGTCGGTATGATAAAATCCAGCAGCTCGAAGGGGACGGGTTCTACGGCATGGCCCTGGGCGCGCAATTTGTCGATAAATCCCCAAGTGACCTCCCGGACGCCGTTATCGAGGGCTTCGCTTTCCAGCGTTTGTGGAAAATAAGCAATGCGCGCCGGAGCCGTCGCCGAAAGCACCGGGCGGGCGGAAACGCCGTTCAGCGCGGTACTGTCAAAATCGTCCGGGCCGGACATGATGTCCAGCAACAGGGCAATGTCGGCCGGCTGGCTGGCCAGTAGGCCGATCTGATCGAACGAAGAACCGTAGGCCAGCAAGCCGTGGCGGGAAATGCGCCCATAGGTTGGTTTGAAGCCCCATAAACCACAGAACGCAGCCGGCTGGCGCACCGAACCGCCGGTATCGCTGCCCAGCGCCAGCCGGCAGGTATCGGTCTGTATGGCTACTGCGGCGCCGCCGGAGGAGCCACCCGGCACCCTTTCCGGATCCAGGGCGTTGCGTACGGGACCGTACACCGAGTTTTCATTGGACGATCCCATGCCAAACTGGTCGCAATTGGTACGGCCAATGATGATCGCATCTTCGGCCAGCAGGCGCTCCACGGCAGTAGCGGAATACTGCGACTGGAAGCCGGCCAGGATTTGCGAGGCGGCGGTAACCTGATGGCCAGCGTAGCAAATATTATCCTTGATGCTGACGACCAGTCCGAACAGGCGCCCCAGACCGGCGGGTTCCTTTTGCAGACGGTGATCCAGCGCATCCGCCTGCCGGCGCGCTTCGTCGGCCCAGACTTCCACATAGGCGTTGAGCGAGCGGTTTTTATCGATCTGTAAAAGGTAATGTTCCACGACCGCGCGGCAGCTGGTCTGAGCGGTATGCAGGGCAATTTGCAGGGCGGCAAGGGAGGGAAACCTGGATATCATATGGCAAAAATAAAATAGTCTTTGTGGCATTCGTTACTCAAAGGTGAGGCAACTTTTACCCCCTGTGTGAATTGTACACGATCCCTGGTGAATATAAAGGCTACCATCCCGGCTGGAGGAGGTGGCACACCTTTGATGGCGTTTTAGGCTATTCCCAGGTCAACCGATCATTTCCAGATCAACCTATTTACCTGATCACCCGATGTGAGTTTGCCAAAAATAACCATTTCGCCGCATTGAGGCCTTTCATTATTTTCAATTTTTTTTGAAACATAATTTTTGGGTAGATTTTGTCAAAATAACATAACTAAATGATTATCAGGTTTTTAGTTCAATATCAAGTGTTATGACATCAAATAATGACAGAAATAGCCATTTTTTTGTAGAAGAAAAGTTTGGAAGAAGTTCAACAGATGTCCTATCTTTGGAGCATCAAATTCACAACAACAAAGGAGGCACCATGACACCCATGGAATTTAATGGCAAACTGAATACCTTACAGACCTTGCTTCACTCCTTCGCCTATAATCTGACGAAGAATATGGAGGATGCCAAGGATTTGTACCAGGAGACGGCGTATCGTGCGCTGTTCAACCGGGACAAATTCCAGCCCGGCACCAACTTTAAGGCCTGGATGTTCACAATCATGAAGAACATCTTTATCAACAATTACCGGAAGAAGGTGAAAGCCAACACCATTCTGGATACCACCGATAATCAGTATTACCTCAACTCCGGCAGCCACGCCACGCCCAATTCCGCCGAGGGCGGTATTATGCTCAAGGAGTTGAATGGTATGGTCGAGTCGCTGGATGACAGCATCCGGGTACCCTTCCTGATGCACTTCGAGGGCTTTAAATACCAGGAAATTGCCGACGAACTGGCTTTGCCGCTGGGCACGGTGAAGAGCCGTATTTTCTTCGCCCGTAAGGAATTGAAAAGCAAGATTTTGTCGAACTACGGCTTTCATCCGAACTGAGCTTACAAAACAAACCTATATTTTAGTGCCAAGGCCATCTTTACGGATGGCCTTTTTTTATTGCCCTACAGGCTGCGGGTCCGCCCTCCGTCCACCGGCAGGTTGATACCGTTGATATAGCCGGCCGCCGGACTGGCCAAGAAAGCCACTGCTGCCGCCACTTCGGCGGGTTCGGCGAAGCGCCGCAAGGGTACCTGGCCTTTGAATGTTTCTTCCACCGATTCCGTCGTCTGGCCGCTGGCCGTGGCGCGCTTCTCCACAATCTCCTGCAAGCGCCCCGTCCGGGTAAATCCAGGCAATACGTTATTCACCGTAATGCCAAACCGACCGGCCTCATTGGCCCAGGTCTTGGCCCAGCCCGCCACCGCCCAGCGGGTGGCGTTGGACACGCCCAGATTATCCAGCGGCTCTTTCACCGAGGTGCTAATGATGTTGATGATACGGCCATAACCGGCCGCCTGCATACCCGGCAACAGGGCCTGGGCCAGCAGTTGATTGCAAATCAGGTGGTTGTTGTACGCCGCCAGAAAATCCTCCGGCCTAGCGCCGGTGATGGCGCCACCGGCCGGGCCGCCGGTATTGTTCACCAGAATATGCATGGTTTGCCGGCTGAGCAGCGCCTGTATGTGCTCCAGCAAGGCAGCGGGTCGCGCAAAATCGGCCACGCAATAACCGTGCTGCTGCCCTTGGGACCCATCCAGAAGACCCATGGCCGCCTGTAGTGCGCTTTCGGTACGGGCGAGCAGCGTGACATTGGCGCCAAGCAGCGCCAACTCAATGGCTACGGCCCGTCCAATACCCGCGCTGCCCCCGCCGACCAGGGCGTTTTTACCAAGTAAAGAGATTTCCATGGGGCAAAGTTGCGGTTCGTTTTTAAAATATTTTGTTTTAAATTTGTGCGATGCCGAAAGAGGGGCCCTCTTTCGAGGCACACGCAAGGATGACACCTCCTCGTGCCTCGGAGCTGTCCCCTCAAACACTCATTTATCCGCCTGTTTTGAAACCAGATCCTGCTTTCCTGCGTGGCCGTGGCGCCCAGATCAATCCCACTTCGAAGTACGAGCAGATCGTCCGCGACGAGCAGCCGGTTGACCGGAGCCTGGTGCAGGACGACTGGGAAGCGGACAGCCTGAAAACGGAGTATCTGGAAACCCACCCCAAGACCATTCTGAACAAGGTCATCGGCGCCGATATTCCGCTTGAGTGGAGCCTGAATCCCTACCAGGGCTGCGAACACGGCTGCATTTACTGCTACGCCCGTAACACCCACCCCTACTGGGGCTACAGTGCCGGTCTGGATTTCGAGCAGAAAATACTGGTCAAGCGCAACGCCGCCGAACTGCTGGAACGCGAACTAAGGAAGAAAACCTGGCAGGCGGCTCCGGTCATGTTCGCCGGCAACACCGACGTGTACCAGCCGGCCGAGCGTAAGTTCGGCATCACCCGGCAGTGCCTGGAAGTGTTCTGGAAATACCGCCACCCGGTGAGCCTCATCACCAAAAATAGTCTCGTGCTGCGCGATATCGACCTGCTGGCCCAGCTGGCTGCCGAGCGACTGGTGCATGTGGCCGTCAGCATCACTACCCTGCAGGAAGAACTGCGTCTGTTCCTGGAACCACGCACCGCCACGGTGCAGCAGCGCCTGCGCACCGTGGAAACGCTCACCCGGGCCGGGGTGCCGGTCTTCGTGATGATGGCGCCAATCATTCCGGGGCTAAACGACCACGAAATATTC
>JBKJKS010000090.1:0-2964 GCA_046597295.1 Saprospiraceae bacterium | reverse complement strand
CCTTCCTGCCCGATGTATTTCGATATTTTATGCAGCGTGTGGATGCTGACGTACAAAATATCGTTGTTTTTATACAGCAGGCGCACGGCCTCCTGCACCTGCCCGCCGATTTCGATTTTTTGCAGGCCCGAAAATTTGCCGATGCCGTGGTCGATGTGCGTCACGTAATCGCCCGGCGTCAGTTCGCGCAGCAGCCGCACGTTCAGCGCCTGCTCTTTGGTGAATCCCTGCCGGAGCTTGTACTGGTGGTAGCGCTGGAAGATCTGGTGGTCGGTGAGGCAGACAATTTTCAGGTCTTCATCGATGAAGCCTTCGCTGATGGCGGTTTCGACCGGCAGCCACTCCACCTGGGCCTTCAGGTCTTTGAAAATGGCCCGCAGCCGGTCGAGCTGTTTGACGTTGTCGGAAAAAATATAGGTCTCGTAGCCGGCCGCCTTGTTCTCGTGCAGGTGCCGGATGAGCAGATCGAAGTTCTTGTTGAACGAGGGCTGGGGCTTGGTATGAAAAGAGATGTTAACCACTATTTTGATTTTATGAACGCAAAGGCACGACGAGATACAACGTTGTTAAAAAACGTAGTGCATCGTAGTAGTGGCGATTTTTACCACGACGGCACGATGAGACACGACGCAAATAAAAAAATGCAATGCTTCTTCATGTATTTATGGTGGCAAAATTTAAAGAACATAGCGTTTAATATCGTTTTTTAACAGCACTGTGTTGAAATTGATGAGCATGCCCAACCGACAGTTAGCCAACTTCATATAAGTCATTAGTTGCGCAACGTGTATAGGAAGAATCTCTTGTACTGCCTTCAATTCCAAAATGACTTTTTGTTCCACGTACAGATCCAAACGATAACCAACTTCTAACAAAAGTTCTTTATAGACAACTGGCATATTTTTCTGTCGCTCTACTAATAGTCCTGCATCTTTCAGTTCTTGCTCTAAACAAGCTTCGTAAGCAGATTCCAGCAGACCGGGGCCGAGATACCGATGCACTTCAAAAGCACAATCATAAATAGATTTTGAGAGTTCAGGATAAACGAGTGACATTTTTATGAAAATAAAAGTGAAAAATCGTTGTGCCGTCGTGGTTGTATTTTCACCACCACGACACGACGATACACAACGTGGTCAAAAAACGTAGTGTCCCGTTGTGCCGTCGTGGTTGTATTTCCACCACCACGACACGACGATACACAACGTGGTCAAAAAACGTAGTGTCCCGTTGTGTTGGACATTTTTTACCTCGACGTAGTTTATTTCAACAATTCCGTTACAGTCTTACCTTGTTTTTCCGTAAACACCAGCCGCCGCTCCCCGACATCCTCCACCACATCCCCCGGGTATAAAAAAGCCCGGTCACGAAAAATCTCGCGCAGCTCAGTGGTATCCAGCGCGGAGAGCTTGGCGGCAAAAGTCTCCGCCTTTTCGAAACAGTACTGCAGCCGGTCCAGCAAAAACTGAAAATCCTTGATCCAGATTACCGTATTGGCCGGCAGTACCTGCAGGAAACTGACCTTCTGATCGTGGCGAAAACGGGTGTTCAGGTTCGGTACAATGCTGACCCGGGTAATATTCTGCCTGGACAACTGCGTCAGCGGATCGAACACGCGGATGGTCTCCACTTCATCGTCAAAAAGTTCGATGCGGTAGGGCAGGTCGTTGCCGTAGGAAAACAGGTCGATGATGCCGCCCCGGATGCTGAACTGGCCGGGTTCGTACACAAAATCCGTCCGCTCGAAACCGTATTCCACCAGCACCTGGATCATGAAATCAATATCGAGCTTTTCGCCCTTGGACACTTCGATCCGGCTTTTTCGTAACACCTCCGGCGAAACGACTTTCTCGAACAGGGCCTCGGGGTAGGTAATGATGACTTGGGCAGCCCCCCCCTGCCCCCCCGTAAAGGGGGGGAGTACATCCGAAGTAGCTAGGCGATCATCTATCGTTTCGGCGGAGTGGGTGCCGTCCCCCTCCTTTATGGGGGGGCTAGGGGGGGCTGAGGACGACGTGATCTTATTCACCGTCTCCGAACGCTGCAGCACCTGCGTCGGGTGGAGTTCTTCAAAAAAAGAGGGGCGTTTAAAACTGTCGGGAAAGAAATGGATGGTCTGCTCGGCCAGAATACCCTGCAGGTCATTTTGCAAATACGCCGCTTCCTCCTTACTGTTGGCAATATACAGGTGAAAGGGGCTTCCTTTGTTCGTAGCGGCGCCGGCCAGTGCAAAAGCCGTCTGCGAACCGATCAGACCGGTGAGCTGGACACGGGCATTCGGAGCAGCGAGGGCTTTGGCAAGTTGGGTGGCCCGGGCAGACTGGCGGTAGGCCTGAAGTAGATGCTGGACGTTGCTCACAGGGCTAATCTGGATGAATACACGCTGCCAAAACCCCAGAATCTGCGAAAGGTTTCCATTTGCCGCCGTACTTTGACCGCTTAAAGTCTGCTGCCCATGCGTCCGTTCCTTTTTATCCTGGCCTTGTTTACCGCGCCTGCATTGTATGCCCAGATCGCCATCAGCGGTTATAACCACGTGGCGCTGTCCGTCAAAGACATCGACGTCAGCGCCCGTTTCTACCGGGAATTGGTTGGTTTAGAGCCCATTGCCGTACCGGAGAACCTGAAAACCATCCGCGCCTGGTTCCGGATCGCACCGGGGCAGGAGCTGCATCTGCTCGCCGGGCGAACCGATACGGTGACCAATAACAACCGCAACGGCGCACATTTTGCCCTCAGCATTGCCGACGCCAATCCGGTGGAAGAATATTTGAAGGTCAAAGGCTGGCCCTACCACCGGCAGCAGCGCTTCGGCAAGGCCTGGCAGATTTACATCACCGATCCGGACGGATACGTGATTGAGCTGAACGAACCGAAGCGGTAAGGGCCCCTGTCGTTTTATGTCATTCTGGCTGGTGTACCGAAGCGCTGGCTTTTAGGTTGCTATACGGTATTACTTGCGTG
>JBKJKS010000082.1:0-7224 GCA_046597295.1 Saprospiraceae bacterium | reverse complement strand
CGGGCCAGCGCCGGGGTGGTGCTCATCACCACTAAGCGCGGTAAGAAAGGCAAAACCAGGGTGAGCTACGACGCCTGGGCAGGCTGGACGAGCCCCACGCGAATCCCCGAGGTGCTCAATGCCCAACAGTATGTGGAAATTAAAAATGAAGCCGCCAAAAACGCCGGTACCGGCGGCGGCGCTCAACAATTCTTCCTCGACACGATCAACGGACAAACAGTCGACACCCGCTGGGCAGACTATATTTATCGAACGGCATTCCAGCACAATCACGGCCTGAGTTTCTCGGGCGGTTCCGATCAGACGACCTACTACCTGGCATTGGGCTTTACCCAACAGGAAGGCATGATTGTGGCCAACGAATTTGAGCGCATGTCGGGTCGCCTCAACCTGGACCACAAACTATCGAAACGGATCAAGCTGGGCGGGTCCCTCGGCTACGCCAACAATGACAACCGCGCACCCAACACCGGTTCGCTGCCCGGCCAGGCTTTTGCCACTTCGGGTATCGGCCGTCTCGCTTTTGTCACCGCGCCGATTGTCAGCCCGTTCCGCTACGATGCAGCCGGCAATTTGCTGGAAGGGAACGCTAAATACAACATCTCCACCAACAACCAGCTGGGGCAGGGCAAGAACAAGCAGCCGGTCGGTTTCGCCAACGCCTTGCCGATCATTGACCTGAACCGGCATACGTCGGAGGGTGACCAAATTCAGGGTTCCGTGTACGGCCAGCTGGAAATCCTCCAAGGACTGGCCGTAAAAACGGTTTATGGCATTGATAATTTATCGGTGGACAACCAAACGTACTGGACGCCCATTCACGGCGACGGCTTCGGTCAGAACGGTCTGGCGACAAACGTACTCATCAAAAACAAGCGCTGGAACTGGCAGAACCTGGCGACCTACGATGTCACGCTCAATGAGCTGCACGGATTGGGCATCCTGATCGGTACCGAACAGCAACGCACGACCTCCGAAGGCTGGGGCGCTCAGCGCACCCAGATCGCCGACCCGTTCTTTACTACTTATCAGGGCAACTTCACCACCATCAACCCCAGTGGTAACTTCCAGGGGGAGAATTACCTCCTGTCGTACTTCGGGCGCCTGAATTACGAGTTCAACCGACGTTATTACCTGACCGCGAACGTCCGCCAGGATGAATACTCCGCTTATGCCGCCGGTAACAAAAAGGGTACGTTCTGGGGCGCTTCCGCCGGCTGGACGCTCTCCGAAGAGGGTTTCTGGCAAGGTTCCATCGGCAAGACCATCAACTTCTTTAAGCTGCGCGGCAGCTACGGCACCGTGGGCAACGCCAACGGAATCGGGGATTTTGCCTCCATGAGCTTGTTCAACTCCGGTTTGTACGGTGCGGTACCCACCTTCTTTTTCAACCAGGCCGGCAACCGCGATCTCACCTGGGAATCGAGCAAAAAGACCGACATCGGCTTCGTATTCGGCCTCCTCAACGACCGCCTGCAGGGGGAATATACCTATTTCAACAACCTCATCGACGGCCTCATCCTGAATGCCCCGCAATCGCCCTCGAAAGGCATTCCCGGCAACGTCATCGCGATCAACGTCGGCTCGATGGAAAATACTGGACATGAATTTAGTCTGAGTGCTACGTTGTTGCGTCGTGGCAAGTTTTCCTGGACGACCAACGCCAACCTGACCTTGATGAAAAACAAAGTGATTGCTCTGGCCGAAGGCGATGCCGACATTCTCGCCCAAACGGCGGGTCTCGAAACCACCAGCATTATCCGCGTCGGCGAATCCATCGGTGGCATCTACGCCGTGGAAACGCGGGGGGTCAACCCGGCCAACGGCCAACGGATCTACGTAAAAGCCGACGGCTCGCTGGTGCAGTATAACCACGTCGTGCCCGCCGGACAGTCCCGCTGGACCAACCTCGACGGTACGGCCGCCTCTGCCATTTCGCTGGTGGCCGATGGCAAAGTCTATGGCCCGGTTCTCCCGAAATGGTTCGGCGGATGGAGCAACACGTTTGCCTACGGTGGCCTCGACCTGCAGGTTCAAATGAACTATGCTGGAGGTAACTACATCTACAACGGCAGCAAAGCCGGCTTGCGCGACCAGCGTTTCTGGAACAACCACGTCGACGTGCTTGACCGCTGGTCCGAAAACAACACCGGCGGCTCCATTCCGCGGGTCGTGTTCGGCGACAACGTGTCCAACGGCTCGGCTATTCCGATCTCCGAAAATGTGGAAAAAGGCGACTTCCTGCGGATACGCAACATCACGCTTGGCTACCGCCTGCCGGCGAGCCTGCTCAACCGCGCCAACATCGCCAGCCTGCGTATCTATGGCACGGCGAACAATGCCTTCCTGTTCACCGACTACTCGGGTACCGACCCGGAGGTATCCACCAACGGCAACAGCAACCAGGCCCCGGGCATCGACCGCAACACGGTGCCGATGGCGCGTACATTCAGTGTGGGCGTCAATCTCGGATTCTAAAACATTCCTAAACCATCCATTGTCATGAAAAATATTATGCAAGCATATAAAAAATCCGCCGTCCTGCTCGTCCTGCTGGTGGCTCTGCTGTTGCCCAACGCCTGCCAGAAAGACCTGCTCGACCCCCTGCCGTTGAACAGCCTGTCCGAAGCCAGCGCATTTTCCACGCCCGATCGCTTCGTGAGCTTGCTCAACGGCTTATACGATGCCGTGAAAAGTGGCGCTTTTTACGGCGGACGCTTCATCGTCTACGGGGATATCCGCGCCGAAGAGTTTTTGAACGAAACGACCAATGGCGTCACCGGCTTCGGGGTGTGGAACCACACCCTCTCCGAATCCTCCATCAACGACGTGAACAACCTGTGGAACGCCGCTTATTATGCCATCAACAGCTGCAACATCTTCATCGAAGGGGCGGCAGCCAACAAGGCCGTGGTGGGTGACGATGCAAAAGTGGAATCGTACATTGCCGAAGCCCGCTTCCTGCGCGCCCTGTGCTACCACAGCCTGCTTTCGCTCTACGCGCAGCCGTATGCCAACGGCAATGGCTCACAATTAGGCGTACCCTTGCGGCTGCGTGCCGAAACAGGACCCGGTAATAATAACCTGGCGCGCAGCACGGTAGCGGAGGTATACGCACAGATCCTCCAGGACCTGGATTTTGCCGAGCAAAACCTGTTGGCCATGCATGCCAACGCCCTGCAGAACACCACCCGCGCCCATAAGAACACGGCTATCGCTTTCAAAACGCGGGTTTTGTTGAATATGCAGCGTTATGCCGATGTCATTACCGAGGCCAACAAACTCGTGCCGGCTACCGCGCCGTTCAAGGCGGCCAGCGGAGTGGCGCACGAATTGCAAGCCAACGTGAAAGCCGTGTTCAGTACGCCTTACACGACTACCGAAAGCATTTTTTCCATGCCGTTTACCTCCAACGACCTGCCGGGGGTACAGAATGGCCTGGGCAGCTACTTTAATCCCGGTCCGCGTGGAATTGGCGACTATTCTTTGAATAAAGCCGGCATTATCGGCGACTCGGTCAACTTCCTGGTGAGCGATGCCCGCCGCCAGTTCGTTTTCCTCAACGCTTCCAATATGAAATTGTACTGGAACAAATTTCCAGCCGGTCCGGAACACGTCGACTACGCGCCGGTGATCCGCTACGCAGAAGTACTGCTCAACCTCGCCGAAGCGGAAGTCCGGGTGAATGGGGTGAACCAACGTGCTGTGGACCTGCTCAATGCCGTACACGGCCGTTCCGATGCGACCACGGTGTACACCACCGCCGATTTCGCGACGGCGGACGATTTGATCGAGCAGATCCTGACGGAGCGCCGTATCGAGTTCCTCGGCGAGGGCCTCCGCTCGCAGGACCGCCTGCGCCTGTTGCTGCCCATACCCGGCAAGGCCAACGTCGCGGCGATCGAACCGGGTGTATCGGACTACATCTGGCCCATCCCGTCGGGGGAACTTGCTGCGAACAAGGCTGCCGTACCGAATCCGTAGCGATCGGAGGGCGAAATTTATTTCGCTGTCCTTGAAAATCCACTGCCCGGCGCGACGAGTTCGTTGCGCCGGGCAGGTTTTTGGGCAATCACTTAGCCCTAATTTTTTCGCGCTCCGCCATCACCCCCTCCGCCCAATTCCCCACCAGCTGATCCAGTTGTCGCAACAGGTCAATATCCAGTTCCAGCAACGCCGGATAATGCCGGTAGGCGAAATCCAGGATTTGCTTTTTCAATGCGTCATGCCTGGTCTCCCCGGCGGAGGGCGCAGCGGCCGGAGCCTGCCCGTTCCGGATTTGCTCGATGGCAGTGATCATTTGCCCCGCCTGGGTGCGGGTGTAAGTGCGGAAATGTTTGACCTGATCTTCCGATAAGCCGGCCAAACCGGGACTATTCTCCGCAGCATAGTGGCGCAGCAGCTCCGCCAGTTCCACTGCCCGGCCCTGGCGCACCAGTTGCTGGCGATCCCGCGCCATTTCCGCATCCAGCGAGCCCCGGCTGCCCCTTTCGCCCGGGCGTTTATCGATCCAGTCGCCGCTTTCTTCATAGCGTTCTTCCTGCACCCAGGCGCGGTCGCTCTTTTTACGACGGATTAGACCGACGATCAGCAGGACGAGAATAAGGATGCCAAAAAATATGACCAGCATGGTAAGGCCTGCGTTTTAAGCGTGAGGTGACCTCTGCGAGGCCACCTCACGCCAACTTTTCCGGCAGCAAGGTATAGTCCTGAAAATTACCGTACAACCGCTGGCCCGGCGACGCTTCGGTGAGCGCCTGCACCAGGTACTCGCCACCGACATAGCAACCCTTCCAGCTCTGTCCCAGGCCTCCGAAGGCTTCTTCCTTGTCGCCCCGGCTGCGCAGTTTATTGATGCCGTATTTGAACGCCCGGAGTTCCGGTCCCACCCGGGTGGCCACTTCCCGGTTATCCGTCGCGAGTGAGGAGACCAGGTTACCGTTGGAAATATTCATTTCATTGACCAACTCATCCAAGGTATCCACGACGATAAAGGTATCGACGGGGCCGAAAGGCTCATTGTAATATAAATGCGCATTCTTGGAGACGCCCAGCAATCCCACCGGCGCCAGGTAAGCGGACCTATCCTGGCCGTTCAGGAACAGCGCATCGTCCAGCTCGGCCTTATACAGTTGGATGGCGCCTTTGCCGAGGGCATCGGCGACGTGGCCGCGCAGTTCTTCCACCTTGTGGTTATTGATGAGCGGTCCGAAGTCCACCGTCGGCGCTTCGTGAGCGCCTTCGTCCACCAACAGCGGGTGACCGATGCGCAGGCTCCGCATCGTGGCCAGGTAAGTGTCGAGGAATTCCGGGAACAGGCTGCGCTGCACCACCCAGCGCGGGTAAGCCGTACAGCGTTGTTTGCCATATTCGTAGCCCTTTTTGATTTGTGGGGCCAAGTCAGACCAGTGGCTGAACTCCCAAATACCATAGGGGTTCACGCCCTCCATTTCCAGCATGTAGCGTTTGCGGTTTTCGATCAAATTCAGCGAAATGCCGCGCCCATGGCTCTTGCCGCCTACGTACGATACCGCCGCGATCTCCGGGCTTTCGATGAGCGCTTCGCTCAGTTCACCGCCCGAACCGCTGAGGAGCGTAAGGGGCAGTCCCGCCCGGCGTGCCAAAGCCACGGCGAAGGAAAGGGTGTACAGGCCGCCGTCGGTAGGCACTTTGGCCACCACGACATTGCCGCACAGCGCCTGAATGAGCATCGTATGGAACAGTACGCTCATGGGGTAGTTCCAGGAGGCGATGTTGCTCACCAGGCCCAGGGGCGGCCGCTGCTGCTGAAAATCCCCGACCTTATCCAGGTACCAGGCCACGCCTTCGATGCAACGGTCCACGCTGACCCGTGACTGCGCCACGGGTTTGCCAATTTCCCAGGTGAGCAGGTAGGCCAGCAGGTCGCGGTGCTGACGCAGGGCATCCAGGGTGTCGTTGACTTTGGCGCGGCGGGTGTCCGGGTCTTTGCTGCGCCAGTCGGCGAATTCGCGGGCCGCGGCCTGCACGGCCTGCTTGCCTTCGGCGGAAGACAGCATCGGCAAGTAGCCCAGTTCGGTCCCATCCAGCGGTGACAGGTAAGGCTTGGCATGGCCGCTGTTTGTCCATTCGCCGGCGATGTGGTTGAGCACGCGGCCTGCGCTGTCGAACATTTCCGGAGCGCTGTTTTTCAATTGTGACCGGAGCAATTCCCAGCGAGCGGCGGGCAGAATGATTTTCGACATGGGAGGAGCGGTTTTGGATACGGTGAAGTAAAAATTGGCTGATGCGGGTTGATAAAGGTTTATTAAAGGTTGTTCTCCCTCACCGCAGCACCGTCACCGAGCCTTTTTCCACCACCGAATACGTGCTGCCGTCTTTGCGGTAACCCTCCAGGCGTGCCACCCAAACGTAAACGCCGGGCGAAACCAGCCGGCCGCGCACCCGACCGTTCCAACGTGCGTCGGCATCATTGGAAATAAACAAAAGCTCGCCCCAGCGATCGTACACCGCGAGCTGAAGCGATCGTACATCTTTGCTGAAAACCTCGAAATAATCGTTTTCCCCGTCGTCGTTCGGGCTGAAAACGTTGGGTACGTAGTATTTGGTCGGACAAATAGCCCGCACTCCGATCGTATCGGCGCCCAGGCAGCCATGTTCGTCCTGCACCTGGACTGCGTATTGCCCGCTGTCCAGCACTGCGTAGGTCGGGCCGGACGATTGGTCCTGCCAGCGGTAGGCCATAAAATTGCCGGGCTGCAGCACCAGCAGCGGGTAGTTGTCATCGGCGCAGACCACCGTATCACGGCCCAGAGCGGGTTGCGGCAGGGGATATACCGTTACCGCTGCCGTGGCCGGATAACTGGCGCAACCCGAGATGATACCCACCACAGTGTAGTCGCCAGCCGCGCTGACGGATGCATCCACCAGCAGCGGATACTGTTCCGGTGAAAAAAAGCCGTTCGGCCCCGACCATTCGTACCGTGCACCGGCCAGGTCCTGCGCACCCAGCCGGATCGTATCACCAGCGCACACGGCTACGTCGCCGACCACGTCCAATGGCTGCCGCAGGGTGATGAGCACATCGCGCTGCAGGGTGTCCTGCCGGTTCAGGCAATTGTCAGTGAGGTAAAGGGTGACGGGATAACTGCCCAGCTGATCATACACGTGGTCGAAAGCCGCCGCTGTACTGGTCGTACCGTCGCCCAAATCCCAGAAAAAGCTGTGGCGGGGCGCCTGTAGGCG
>JBKJKS010000009.1:0-6822 GCA_046597295.1 Saprospiraceae bacterium | reverse complement strand
CTTATACGGTCACGGTGACTTCCACCGCCAGTGGCTGCACCAAAACCGCGACCGCCACGGTTACGCAAAATACAGCGGTGCCTACAGCCGCGGCAACCGGTGGGACCATCACCTGTGCCAACCCCAACGTGCCCTTGTCGGTCACCACCAATGCCCAGCAGCCCACCTTTCTATGGACCGGGCCGTGTATTACTCCCAGCAACCAGAGCCAGCAAAATCCGGCCGTAAACTGCGCCGGTACGTACACCGTAGTCGTCACCAATATCGTCAATGGCTGTACCGCCTCTGCAACAGCCGTCGTGACGGCAAACACCACGCCGCCAACCGCCACGGCCACGCCCAGCGGCCCACTGACCTGTACCACCACCACCGTACAAGTGACTTCTACCACGAATGCACCCAATGCTACGTTTACCTGGTCCGGCCCTGGCGGATTTGCAGCAACTACCCAGAATATCAATGTCCAGAATCTGGGCAATTATACCGTGACAATTACTTCGACGGCCAACGGATGTTCTTCAACGGCGGTCGCGGCAGTTGCGCAAAACACGACGCCGCCGACGGCCACGGCTGCGGCCAGCGGCCCACTGACCTGTACCACTACCACCGTACAAGTGACTTCCACCACGAATGCGCCCAACGCCACCTTTGCCTGGTCCGGTCCGAATGGGTTCATGGCCACCACGCAAAACATCAATGTACAGAATGCAGGCACCTATACGGTGACGATCACGTCCACTGGCAATGGTTGTTCGGCTACGGCGGCGACTACGGTTGTGCAAAACACCACGCCGCCGACGGTGAGCATTGCCGCGCCGCCCAGTTTAAATTGTACGCTTACTTCGATCCAGCTCAATGCCCTGGCTTCTTCACAAGGGGGTAATTTCAATTATCAGTGGACCACGGTCAATGGCAATATTGTTTCCGGCGCGACTACGCTGACTCCCACCGTGAATGCGGCCGGGAGTTATAACTTATTGATCACCAACACCACCAGCGGCTGCACGGCCAGTGCCGCGGTCACGGTGAGCCAAACGCCTCCGGTGACGGCAACCATCACCAACAACCAGGCGGTTACTTGCAACGGCGGCGCCAATGGATCAGCCACGGCCAGCGCCGGCGGCGGATCGGGTGTGTATACTTTTGTCTGGAGCAGCGGTGCCACTACTGCCACGGCTACTAATCTGTCGGCCGGTCTGTACACCGTCACCATCGCCGATGGGAACAATTGCACTGCCACCGCTTCGGCCACTATTAACCAGCCGGCAGTACTGGCGGCCAATGCCTCGGCGACCGCCCAAACGGCCAACGGCGTGAACAACGGCACGGCGACCGCTGCGCCCTCCGGCGGTACTTCGCCATATGTCTACCTCTGGAGCAACGGCGGCGCTACGGCGACCATCACTGGCCTCGCGCCCGGAAACTATACCGTCACGATTACGGACGCGCAGGGCTGCACGGCGATCCAAACGGTCACGGTCAACAGTTTCAACTGCAGTCTTTCCGCCACCGTCACGGCTACCAACGTGACCTGCAACGGCGCTGCAAATGGCGCTGCCGCCGTCAGCCTCACCGGCGCTGCCCAGCCGGTCACCTATTTGTGGAGCAATGGCGCGGTGACCGCTTCGATTAGCGGCCTGGCCGTGGGCAATTATACGGTCAGTATCACCGATGCCAACGGCTGCCCGGCGGTCGGCAGCGCCACCATCACGGAGCCGGCTGCGCTGGCGGCCAACGCCACCGCGACTGCGGTGACAGCGGTCAATCTAAACGACGGCACGGCCACCGCCCAACCGACCGGCGGCACCTTGCCCTACACGTATCTTTGGAATACTGGCGCCACCACTGCCACGATCACGGGCCTGGCGCCGGGGAGTTATACACCGACCATTACCGATGCCAACGGTTGTTCCGCTACGCAAACAGTGACGGTCAATGCCTTCAATTGTGCGCTGGTCACCAGCGTAGTCACCACCAGCGCGACCTGTGCGGAAAGTGCCAATGGTTCGGCGACGGTGGTGGTTTCCGGTGGCAGTGCTCCCTACACCTTCCTGTGGAGCAGCGGCGACCTGTTGCCCACGGCGGGCAACCTGGTTCCCGGACTGTACACCGTTACGGTCGGCGATGCGGCCGGCTGCGTGGGCACGGCATCCGCCACTGTCGTGGCGCTGGATACGGTGGCGCCGACCCTGGCCTGTCCCGGCAGTATTTTTCTCTGCGGCGCCAACATCGTTACTTATCCGACGCCAACGGCAACGGATAATTGTAACCTCAACGGCGCCGTCCCGGTCCTGGTGAGTGGCCAGGCCAGCGGCACCGCTTTTGACGATGGCGTCACCACGCAGGTTTTTTCGGTGAGCGACGTGGCCAATAATACCGCTACCTGTTCCTTCACCGTCACCGTATTCCCGGTACCGGATGTACTCATCGACAGTGTCGGTAATGATCTGGGCAACAGCGGAACGGGCAGTATCAGCATTACGGCGGTCGGCGGCGTGGGTCCGTTCATCTTTATCTGGAAAAAAGACGGCGTTTTCTTTTCCAATGACGAAGACCTGACCGGCCTGCAGGCCGGCATTTACACGCTGACCATGAGCGACGCCAACGGTTGCGAGGTAGTGCTGGCGCCCATCACGGTGGATAACATTGTGGCTGCCGGCGAACCGCTGCTTCAGCCTTTGGTGCGGGTTTGGCCCAATCCGGCGCAGACGGGTATTTGGGTGAAAATGAACGACTTAGAAGTTTTTTCTGCTGAAATGCTAAATGCACAGGGCCAGCGGGTACTCCCAATGGTGCCAGCTGACCTACTGGACTTTATCCCGGTAGCAGGTTTGCCGAATGGTATTTACTACCTGAAAATCGTGGATACGACCGGCAGGATCCTGGTAGCAAAGTGGGTGAAGGGCGAGTGATTATTTTTACGTAGGTCAATTTCCGACTCCCAGGCGCTGTTTGAACGGTAGTGAGACTCTGAAGGGGCAAAGCCCCTTCAGAGTCTCACTCACCTAACACCTGCAACCGCGCAAACTTCAGCACGATCCGCCGCTCGGCCAGCTCGTCGTCTTTGAAATGGATGGTCGCCACTTTGTTGTCCTTCGGTCCTTCCACGCTGACGATCTTGCCCTGACCGAACTTGAGGTGCAGCACCATCACGCCCGGCACGATGTCTTCCGCAGCGGAAGGCTTGAAGCCGGCAGGGTCGGCCATGGGGGTTGAGGATTTGGACATCGGGCGTAAGCGCGGATTGGCGAAATTGCCGGAAATACTGGCGCGGGGCTGACCGGCGGGCACGGCCGGCGCATTGGTGCGGGCGTTGCCGATGCCGCCCAGAAATTCGTAGTGCTCGCCGCCGATCTCGTCCATGAACCGGGACGGCTCGTTGCTGCGGATCTGCCCGAAGCGGTAGCGGTTCTGGGCGTAGGAAATGGTCAGGAACTCCTTGGCCCGGGTGATGGCTACATAGAACAGGCGGCGTTCTTCGTCCAGTCCGTTTGGATCTTCCAGGGCCATGAACGAGGGGAACAGATTTTCTTCCAAGCCGGTCACGAAAATGCTGCGGTACTCCAGGCCTTTGGCCGCGTGGACACTCATGAGCGTGATGTGGTCGCGCTCATCGCCCTTTTCGTCGGCATCGGTGAGCAGGGTAATGGTTTGGAGATAAGCCGCCAGGGACCGGTCCGCCGGGTTATCAAAACCATCCGGATCATCGCCGGCGACGGCCAGGTTATCCGTAAATTCACTCACGGCATCCAGCACGGCGTTCACGTTTTCGAGACGGCCGATGCCTTCCGGGCTGGTATCGCTTTTATACAGGTCCAGCAGGCCCGAGCGACGCAGGATGTCGGAGGTGAGGGTCAGGGCATTTTCGGTGGCCGCGCGCTGTTGCCAGTCCTCCACCAAATGCCGGAAGGTGGCCAGCGATTTTTTGGCCCGGTCGGTCACGTCGAGCGCCGGGTGCAGCATGGCCTGCCACATGGGCGTGGAGGTCGCGCTGGCGGCCTGGCTGATCTTATCCACCGTCGTATCACTGATGCCACGGGTCGGGAAGTTGATGACGCGGCGCAGGGCCTCTTCGTCATTGGGGTTCACCGCCAGGCGCAAATAGCCGACGAAATCTTTTACCTCTTTGCGCTGGTAGAACGATACGCCACCAAACACCCGGTAGGCCAGGTTGAGCCGACGCAGGTGCTCCTCGAATTTCCGGCTCTGCGAGTTGGTGCGGTAGAGGATGGCGATTTCCGAGTTGGGCAGGTGATAGCGGTGTTTTTGCTCCAAAATAAGGTCGGCTACGCGGCGGCTTTCCTCGTCGTCGGTGACGCATTTGAGCAGCTTGATCTTGTGCCGGTCTTCCTTGTCCGTCCAGATCGTCTTGTTGAGCTGGCGGCGGTTGAAAGAAATGACCTCGTTGGCGGCTGACACGATGTGGTGCGTCGAGCGGTAATTTTGTTCCAGCTTAAAAGTCTGTAGCGCCGGATAGTCTTTTTCGAAATCGAGGATGTTGTCGATCGTGGCGCCCCGGAAGGCATAGATGCTTTGGGCGTCGTCGCCGACCACGAAGACGTTTTCCGGGCTGCCCTCGTATTTGAGCAGGCGGCGCAAAATGGCGTACTGCAAAAAGTTGGTGTCCTGAAACTCATCCACATGGATGTAGCGGAACTTGCGGCGGTATTTATCCACCACGTTGTCGGGGTTGTCCCGGAACAGGCGGTAGAGTTGAAACAACAGGTCGTCGAAGTCCATGGCACCGGAGCGCTGGCAGCGGGCGACGTATTTCTCGTAAATATCGACCACGTAGGGGCGGCGGGCCACCCGGTCCTGTTGCATCAGGTCGGCATCCTCGCGGTAGGCCCGGGGCGACTTGAGGTTGCTCTTGGCCAGCGAAATGCGCGATTTTATCGCGGAAGCGTTGTAGGCGTTGGGGTCCAGGTTCATCTCCTTGATAATGGACCGCAGCACGCTCATGGTGTCGTCGGTATCGTAGATGGAAAAGGACGCGGGAAAACCGATCTTGGTGGCTTCGGCGCGCAGGATGCGGGCGAAGATGGAGTGGAAAGTGCCGGCCCAGACCGAATGGGCACGGTCGCCGACGACCTTGCTGATCCGCTCCTTCATTTCTTTGGCGGATTTGTTGGTGAAGGTCAGGGTCAGTATTTCCCAGGGGCCCACGCCTTTTTGCAGCAGGTAAGCGATGCGATAGGTCAACACCCGCGTCTTGCCGGAACCTGGCCCGGCGATCACCAGCACGGGACCTTCGGTGGTCGTGACGGCGGCACGTTGCACGGGGTTCAGTTCGTCGAGATAGTTCATAGGCGAGCGCGTTGGTAGGAATCTCATTTCAAAAGGCAAAAGGCAAAAGTAGAAGGTTCGGATGGAATGCAGCCTTTTTAAATAAAATGTTTATGCTAAATAAAAGTTCAAATTTTAAAAGCTACAAATAATTTTAAAAGCCCTACTATTTCACCTCAACACCTCAACACCTTGCCCATCCACTACGAACTCAGCTACTGGGAACGGGAAACCTTCCTGAAGAATATCGATGTGGCCATCATTGGCAGCGGCATCGTGGGGCTCACGGCGGCTATTCACCTGAAAGTCGCCCATCCCGAACGGCACGTCGTCATCATCGAACGCGGCGCCCTGCCCATCGGCGCCAGTACCCGCAACGCCGGTTTTGCCTGTTTCGGCTCGCTGACCGAGCTGCTGGACGATATGACCCACATGACCGAAGACGAGGTACTGGGTGTGGTGGAGAAGCGCTGGCGGGGTTTGCAGCAACTGCGCGAACTGGTCGGCGATGAACGGCTGGGGTTTCAACTACACGGTGGTTATGAAATGTTTAATGACCAGGAAGAGGCTATTTTTCAGCAGTGCCTGGACCGGATGCCCGATTTCAACCGGCAGATCGGGGCGATTACCGGTCACCAGGAGGGCTACCAGGTGGTGGACGAACGGCTGCCGGGCTTCGGTTTCCACGGCGTAAGGCACTTGATCCTCAATCAACCGGAAGGACAGGTGCACACCGGTAAAATGATGGCGGCCCTGCTGGAAATAGCCGTGGCAAAAGGTGTACGCATTCTGAACGGTATTGGCATCCGTCAGCTGGAGGACACGTCCCAGGGCGTAGAAATGGAGACCGAATACGGCTGGACGCTGCGGGCAGCCCAGGTGCTCGTCGCGGTCAACGGCTTTGCCGGTCGCCTGCTGGGCCGCCCGGATGTGGTGCCCGCACGCAATCAAGTGTTGATTACGCAACCAATTACCGATTTAAAAGTAGAAGGCTGTTTTCACTATGACCGGGGCTATTTTTATTTTCGCAATATTGATGGCCGCATCCTGCTCGGCGGCGGTCGCCATTTGGCAAGAGAAGTGGAAAACACGGATCAATTTGGTGCTAATGATCTGATTCGCAAAGCATTGACGCGGTTGCTACACGAAGTAATTTGTCCCAATCAACAAGTGGAAATAGACAGCTGGTGGACGGGCATTCTTGGCCTCGGCCCCATCAAAAAGCCGATCATTGAACGCATTTCTCCCCACGTAGCGGTGGCGGTACGGCTCAGCGGCATGGGCGTGGCGATTGGTACGCTGGTGGGGCGGGAAGGCGCTGAATTAATGATGAATGATGAATGATGAATGATGAGCGGCATTTATCATTCATCATTTTTTAAGCCCGATCTCCCGCAGTCTTTCATCCAAATAATCGCCGGCGGTAATCGGCTCATAGTGGAGTGGATTGTCTGCGGTTACGCAGCCTGGCAGGCAGGTCAGGTCCATGCTCGCGATGGGATGCAGGAAAAAAGGAATGCTCAGGCGCGGCAGATG
>JBKJKS010000656.1:0-5876 GCA_046597295.1 Saprospiraceae bacterium | reverse complement strand
CAGGCTCTTAATGCCGTAGCGCATAAACAGATCTTCTGTCCGGCGAAGCCATTTTTCCTGTTGTTCGGTAAACATGCGGCAAAGGTAGGCATTGGAAACATTTTTTGAATCAATCGTTTCCAATGTTTATTTCGATTTTCGACGAACGACAAACATAATTCCACCGGCGGCGCGCATAGTAGTGGTTAGCAGAATAAAAAAAGCCACCGGCCGCTTCAACAGCAGCCGGTGGCAATGGGTTCCCCAGGAAAGCTAAATCTCTGTAAAGTCTGAAATTTTGTTTGGCAGCGCCGGCCAGGGCGGAAGCGGACTCACCGCACGTTGAAAAACCGCATTTTATAATCCGTATTGACCTTCCCGATGCGAACCTCTTCCAGTTTGCGCTGCACAAGCCGCTTCTTCAGGGGCTTGAGTCGTTCGGTAAAGAGCACGCCTTGGATATGGTCGTATTCATGCTGGATCACCCGGGCGTTGATGCCGGTAAAGGTGGCTTCGTGCGGATTGAATTTTTCATCCAGCCAGTGCAAACGGATCACGGCGGGCCGCTCCACGTCGCCGCGGATGCGGGGGATGCTGAGGCAACCCTCCTCGTAGGCCCAGGGATTGCCGGTTTCCTCCAGGATGCGGGCGTTGATGAACACCTGTTTAAAGCCCTCGTCGGTTGGCGCTTTTGCATAATCTTTGCGATCAATTTCCAGGGTGTCGATGACGAACAGGCGCAGCGAAAGGCCGACTTGTGGCGCGGCCAGGCCGACACCGTCGGCGACGTACATGGTTTCCCACATATTGGCGATCAGAACGTCCAGGTCCGGATATTCGGGAGGCACTTCGGCGGCCACTTTTTTCAGCACCGGCTGCCCGTAAGCGTAAATCGGTAGGATCATTTAGGTTGTTACTGGTTGTTGTTTGATTAATGATAGTCAGGTTTAGAGGGGTTTAGGGGATTTAGACGGGTTTAGTTATTGGATTGTGGGCAGATTGAATCTTGTCGATTTTTCAAATCCACGTCCCGGTGATAGATCAGGTTTGCCGTTCGTAACCGCCTGCAACTATTCATTGCAATCGGCAAAGGCTGGCAAACGATATAAAAGGACCGGCCATCAACTAAACCCCCCTAAACCTTTTCTAAACCTACTCTAAACCCCTTCTCACCAATAGTTTTCCTGCATAAACTGTTCCAGAATCAGGGCCGCCGCCACCTTATCCACCAGGTTCTTGTCGCGCCGCTTTTGCTTTTTCGCGCCGCTTTGCAGAATGATCTGCTTGGCCTGCAAGGAGGTGTAGCGCTCATCCTGCCGCCGTATTTCCTTATCCGGGAACAGCTTGCGCAGCCGCTCGACGAAGGCATCGGCCTGGGGGGCAATCTGCGCCGGATGACCGTCGGGATGCAATGGCAGGCCGACCACGAACTGCTCCACTTCTTCGCCGGCACAATAGCGCTGCAAAAAGTCCAGCACTTCCTCCGTTGGCAGGGTAGTCAGCCCGCTGGCAATGATCTGCAGCGGATCGGTGACGGCAATGCCGGTGCGTTTTAAACCGAAATCAATACCCAGGATGCGGGACATAAGGAAAAGGCAAATAGCAAAAGGCAAATTGGCAAGAACACCATCTTCCCGGTTTGGTTGGGCGCGCAAAGGTAGGGGTTTGGGTCAATTTTTTGCAGCGGCGCGGCGGCCCGTTACCGCGACTCGACATTTTGCCCACTGCCTTTTGCCTTTTGCCTTTTGATTCAGGGTTTCATTTCCGGATAATTCAGCCGTTTGCGTACGCCCGCCACGTAGCGCAACATGGCCGTGCGGGCGGTGGTGGCCATGCTTTTAAATAATTCAGGATTACGTTCCAATCGCGCGATGGGCAAGGTGTAAAAGGTTGATTTTCCGGTCGCTGACTTGTGGATGTACCGCCAGATGGGCAGGAAGCCGTGTTGGCCCACCCGGACCTGCGGAGATCCTTTGGTCTTCAGTAAATCCACCTGGAAGAGGATGCCGCCATCGGTGTTGGGCTGCTGCTGGTTGGAAATGAAATTGCCGAGCGAGTACACTACAATGGCCTCTTTGCGGGTATCATTGGGCAGGGTAACGCTCTCGGTACGGATGGGTTGCACCACGTGCGGATGCATACCGATCACCAGGTCGGCGCCGTTGCGGATCAGGAAGCGCGCCAGCCGGCGTTGTTCGGCGTTCTCCTGGAGCTGATATTCGAGGCCCCAGTGCATGACGGCAATAATAAAATGCGGTTTCCGGGCGCGGGCTTCGGCCAGGTCCAGCCCCATGCGCACGGTATCGATCAGGTTGACGATGGTCGGGGCTTGGGTCGGCACGCCGTTGGTATCGTAAGTATAGTTGAGGAAAGCGAGCTTGAACCCCTTTTTATAAACCATTAAGGGGTAAAAAGCATCGCGGTCGCGCTGGTTCTTAAAGGTGCCGGTTTGCAGAAATCCGAGGTCCTCGAGGGTCTGAATAGTACTGGTCACGCCTGCGCCGTGGCTGTCGTTGGAGTGGTTGTTGGCCGTGACGAGAATGTCAAAACCCGCATCTTTCAGCGCCACCGCCAGCGCATCCGGGCTGCGGAACATGGGGTAGCCGGTGTAGGGCGGCTGGCCGGGCAGCGTCAGTTCCAGGTTACCGATGGCCAGGTCCGCCTGCTGCAGAATGGGTTTGATGTATTGGAAACAGGGGGTGTAATCGTACTCCTGGTTTTTCACCAGCTGCGCGCTGGTGATCTGTGGGCTGTGGCCCATGATATCGCCGGTAAACACCAGCCGCAGTGTGTCGGTCTGGGCCACCACCAAGGCCGGCCCCAACAGGTATAAAAACAGCGGCCCCAGTGCGCGGAACAGCGGGTTTCTTGATCGCATAAGGTCAATTTTCCGGCAAAGAAAGGGCAAACTTCGGATACCGTGGAGGGTGGACGGGTATGTTCTCCAGTAGTGTGGTCCGCCGTCCACCGTTCATCGGGCGATTGTTTTCTACCTTTGCCAGTCATTACTGTCTGACCCCTAGCTTATCGCTGCCGATGTCCAGATCGCTTGTCCAAATTTTTCTCCTGCTTGCCGTCTTTGCCCTGGGTGGATGGCTGACCTACCGTTTTTTCGTTCCTCAGAAGCAGGTCACCGAAGACTCGACCGTGCTGCTGGAAAAAATCCAGGCGGTCAGCAAGATGATCACGGTGGAAGGGCAATTCTCCGAAATTTATAATTACAGCGAGTACCAGGGTTACTTTTCCCTGTTGTGGGACAAAAAAGTGCTGGTCCGGGCCCGGGCCACGGTAAGCGCCGGCTATGACCTCAACCAGTTGAAAATGGAGGCTGATCCGCTTACGCATACCATCCGGGTGAGCAACCTGCCCGAACCGCAGATCCTGAGCATCGATCACACCCTGGACTACTATGATATATCGGAAGGGTTCTTCTCCACTTTTACCCCGGAGGATTATACCCGGATCAACCAGCGGGCCAAAGACCTGATCCGCGATCAGGCGCTGAAAAGTAACCTGCTGCCCTCGGCCCGCGAACAAGCCGCTAAAATGTTCGATCTGATGCGTTATATGGCGGAGAGTGCGGGCTGGAAACTGGAAGTGGCCAACCTGCCGCCGGCGCCGGTGGGTCAGTAGGACGGCATTAAATTAACGCTATACTTCGCCGTTTGGCCATTGGCAGCCACAAGTCAGCAGCTAAAATGCTAAAGTTTTTCTATTTTTGACCCACATTTTTTAACTTACCAGACACTATGAAGCAAGCACTCGCTCTTCTGCTCCTTGCCTTTCTACATACGCTACCCCTCGCTGCACAGTCGAACCAGCCCGTCCCCCAGCCCGGTCAGTCGGTCGCCAACGATCCGCAGGCCGTACGTGCGACCGATGCCCTGGCGGCCAAGTACAGCCTGAGCCCCGATCAGGTTCGGATGATGTACCAGATACAAGTCCGGAAACTGCGCAATGAATCGAAACTGGAAGCCCTGAAAACAACCGATCCTGCTCTTTATGCCAGGAAGCGTGAAAACCTGCAAACGGGTACCCTGGGCAGCATCCGGCGCATCCTGAACACGCCGGAACAGCTGCAGGTATACCAAAAAACGCAGGCGGACCTGCGCATTCTCCGCGCCGCCAAGCGCAAGGAACTGCTGTTGCAAAAAGCGCCGCCAGCAGTGGTGGAAGCCGCTATGCTGGATCTCTACGCCGAATAAAGCCATGCTCATTTTTGCCGTCCGGCTCATCCTCGAAGACGAGTCGAAAATGCTGTTTTTGCGCCAGACCAAGCGTAATGGTGGCCGCATTACCCTCATTGGCGGCAACGTGGAGGAACGCGAGTTTGCCCGCGAGGCCCTGGCCCGCGAAGCCCTGGAGGAAGCCGGCATTCTGGTGGACCCCGCTGAGTTGACCCTCGTGCACGTGCTGCACCGGCATAAACTGCAGAAAGACCAGACCCTGCTGGTGCTGTATTTCAAAGCCGCCCGCTTTCGGGGCATTCCGGCCTCGCTGGAGCCGAAAAAATTCGAGGACGTGCAGTGGCATCCCCTCGATCACCTGCCCGAAGAGGTATCCAAACCCACCCTGCACGTGCTGGAATGTATTCGCCACGGCATGATCTACTCCGAATTCCCCACCCGGAGCAAAGTGCTGGCCTTTTGGCAGCAATTCGGCGACCGCTGGGCCGGTTTCTCCGATTTTTAGACCGTTCCCGAAAAGCAGATTGCCGACATTCCGCCGTTAAAAAAACCGCTGCGCCTTGCGCGCAAACCGGTTTTTTTGAACTTCGTGCCGGAATAGATGGCTTTAATCCCGCTCCTTTTTTCGTAACCGGTCATGCTGTCCAACCGTTTCCTCCTGTGGACAGATGGGCCCATTTTTTGGCGCTTCCCGAAGACCTGGCGCCGTCCGCACTTTTCCTGTCCCTGTCCGGCATGCCGTTCTAAAGCCCATACCACCACCATGCTCTTGGGGGCGGAATAAAGAATTTACCCCGATCAACCCCTTCTTTAGGTTCAGATGTCTTATGCTTCTAGGCGAACACCCCGGTTTCGAAAAGTCGAAATCGGGTTTTTTGTTTTCCGCCCGAACCTCCGTCTTCCGGAAGCGGCGATTGGTCTATCCAGACCGTTCATTCGACTGCTGCATGCATCCCTGCTGTAACCTCCTTGTCCCTTCCCGGGTCTGATGCTTCATCCGTTGCGGACAGAAGTTCATCCGAAATTCTTGATCGCGGGGTTGTTCACAATTCACCTTTGTCGGTAGAAAAGAACAGTTCATAGGATAGAACCTGGTATAGGTAGGTTCTATGCTTTGCAAACTAACTGGCTACCACATCTTTGCTGCATAATTTTCTTCATCGCAACACGTAAACCAAAGATTTACTTTCGGTTATGAAATCTTTCCTCTTTTCTATTCTGACCTTTTTATTCCTGACCGGCTCCCTTTCGGCCCAAAAAATAAGCGGCACGGTGGAGCAAACCGGCGGCCTGCCGGCAGAATTTGCCACCGTAACCCTGTTGCAGGCGGCTGATTCCGTGCTGGTGAAAGGCACGGTAACCGGTACGGACGGCGCTTTTGAAATCACTGGCGTCGCTGCCGGCCGCTACATACTGCGGGCCAACCTGATCGGCGCCGGCGACGCCACCCTGGCCGCTTTCGACTATGACGGCAGCGACTTGGCCCTGGATAAAATCACCCTGCTCACCGACGCCACCGCCCTGGCTCAGGTTACCGTGGTGGCCCGCCGCCGCGCCGTGGAGGTGCAGGCCGATAAAACCATCCTGAACGTGGAGGGCACCGTCAATTCCACCGGCCTGAGCGCCCTGGAACTACTGCGCAAAGCCCCCGGCGTGACGGTGGATAACAATGACAACGTCAACATCAAAGGTAAGAACAGCGTGAAAATC
>JBKJKS010000610.1:0-19544 GCA_046597295.1 Saprospiraceae bacterium | reverse complement strand
AATCTGCCGGATCACGGCCGGATCACGGCCTTCGGAAAAATTGGGAACGCATTCGATGAGTTGCTGCATGCCAGGTGGGTACTGGTTATTGGTTAAAAATTGCCAACGCTTATTCCTTGAAAATATCCAAGTCCCGCCAGCATCAGGATGATGATGCCCACAGCAATACGATAGTAACCGAAGGCTCTGAATCCGTGTTTGGTCAGGTAACCGATGAAGGCGCGGATGGCCAGGAAGGCCACGAGAAAGGCCACGACATTGCCGATGCCGAGCAGCAGGAGTTCATGCTGCGAGAAAGTGCCGCCTTCGTCTGCTACATAGTCCCACAGCGACTTGCAGGTGGCGGCGAACATGGTGGGCACGGCGAGAAAGAAGGAAAATTCAGCAGCCGTGGTGGGCGATAATCCTTGCGTAAGTCCGCCAATAATGGTAGCGGCGGACCGGCTGACCCCCGGCACCATCGAAATGGCCTGGAAAAAGCCGATTTTCAACGCTTTCGGCAGACTGATATCGTCCACCGAGGTCTGGGCCAGGCTTTGCCTTTGGAAATAGTTGTCCAGAAAAAGAAAAACGATTCCCCCGGCGATGAGCGCTCCGGCTACCACGACCACGTTTTCCAGCAAGTGGTCGATCTGCTTCTTCAGCAGCAAACCAAATACGGCGGCCGGCAAAAAAGCGACGGCCAGTTTGAGGTAAAAATTAAAATTCTGTAGGAAACGGCGCCAGTACAGCACTAAAACTGACAGAATAGCGCCAAATTGAATGGCAACGGTAAATACCTTGACAAAAGGCTCGGCCGCAATACCCATGGCGGCCGAGCCGATGATCATATGACCGGTCGAAGAAACCGGCAAAAACTCCGTCAGTCCTTCAATAATTGCCAGCAAGACGGCTTGCGCCACACTCATATGACCGGCAAATTATCTTCCGTCACTGCAACGGGACGCGTGTTTCTTTTGAAAATTCCAACGGCGACCGTCACGAATCCGACGACCATCAGCAGGGGGGCCAGGGTGATGCGCTGAAAGCTATAGATGCGCTCCGGTTCCCATTTATTGGGGTCGGGCATGGCGCCACCGGCCATGGCCACCAAACCGGCCAGAATAAGGGCCAGGCCGATGCCCATGTAGATAAAATTCTGGCGGCCAAAAATGAGTTCCTGGCTGCCAATGTTAAAGGTCCCCTCGCGCTTTTCGCGGCGGACCGGTGCGGGTGCGGGCGCCGACTTTCTGGCGGGCGATTGGGGAGCACGCGGGGTTTGTTGCTGGCGCGGTTGGGGCCGTTGCGGTTGTTGTTTTGCCATAGCGATGGGACGATATTTTGTTTCGCCCGATTGAACTGTTTAAGAATCAGCAATTTATTAATTATCAATACAGATCATCCACCCGCATCTTCAGAAATTTATTGACCACAAACCAGGTACTCAAACCGGAGATGAGTACGCCTAATACGATCATGCCGATGAAAACCACCACTACGTAATCGAAGTCTTCCAGCTCCTGTACTTCCGGAATCAGCTGTTGTATCCACCACAGTGTACCGAACAGCGCCATAATCGCCAGCGTTGCGCTCCACAAGCCATTGAGAATACCGCGCTGGATGTACGGGCGGCTGATAAACGACCAAGAGGCGCCCACCAGTTCCTGGTTTTTGATCAAAAAGCGGTTGGCAAAGAGGGCTAGCCGAATGGTGTTGTGAATGAGCGTAATAGCGGCAAAGATGAGTAAAAATCCGAGCGCCAGGGTGACCAGGCCCAGGTTTTGGATGTTCCGGCTCACATTGCCGGTATTGGCCGACTCGAAATACAACTCGGCGATGGCGGTATCCTGCCGTAATTTCTCCCGCCACTGCCTCAGGCTGTCATCCTGCAAATAGTCGGCGCGGACGTTAAATTGGACGACATCACGGAGCAGATCGGGCGTCGTTTCCAACAGGCTTTCGTCGCCCAGATCCTCCTGCATCAGCTTCATCGCCTGGCTGCGGGGAATAAACTTGACGCTTTCCGCTTTGACAAACGGTTGACGCTCTACGTAGCGCACAATACGACCCACATCCTCGGGCGGGGTATTACTTTTCAATTCCAACCAAATATCTACTTTTTCCCGGAACAGCTGCACTAGTTTGCGGCCATGCAGGGCCGTGAGACTGAAGAAGCCGACAATAAACAGCACCAACGCCACACTGATGATAGCGTAAAGAAAAGTAGGCTTGTTCCGCGCCATGAATAGAAATTGAGTCGGCAGGTGGCAAAAAATAAAGAAAAAGCGCTGGACGAAGCAAATCCGGCTTCAATATACGCCGGGCAATTTCGTTTAACGGCCGGCAAATGTAGCCTAACCTATACTTTTGAGGTAAGCAGAAGTAGCTTGATTATGAAACTTGGCAGCCTTTTTCTTTTCCTGACCTGCTATTTCGGTTGGCAGGATGGCAAAATCCATTTTAAAAACCCTTCCTTCGAGGATGCTCCGCGCGAATCGGCATCACCGACGGGTTGGGAATCGCTGACCGGTGGCAGTACACCGGATATCCTGCCCGGCCCCTGGGGCGTGCAGTCGCCTCCCCAGCATGGCCGCACCTGCCTGGGCCTGGTGACCCGTGCCGACGGTACGCGGGAGGATGTTTCCCAGTTGCTGGATCAGACGCTTCAGGGCGGTACGTGCTACACCTTTTCCATTTTTCTCGCCCATGCCACTGCTTACGCCGGATACAATCAGCCGGTGCGCATACGCGTATGGGGTGGTGGCACCCGCGGAGCCAAGGCGGTCCTGCTGTACAGTTCGCCCCTGATCGACCATGCAGGCTGGAAAAAATACGAGGTGGAGTTCATGGTCGCCAGTGACGTACGCTACATCACTTTCGAGGCGTATTTCGGTCCCGGCGTGCTGTTTCACTACAAAGGCAACGTGTTGCTGGACAATTGTTCGCCCATCGAGCGCTGTGACCGCGCCTGAACGACCAGGATTTCACCGCAGGATCTCCAGCCAGATGCGCACCTTAACGTGCTGACTGCAAAGAATCATTGTCCTCCTGCTCGATTTCTTTAAAGTACCGGACGGCATTGATTTTCAAGGTTCTTTCCTGTTCATAGGTACTCTGCTTCGGCATTTCCAGCACCTGCCGGTAGTGCGGCCAGCCATCCTCGTCACGGCCGACAAATTCATAATACCCGTCCACGCTCAACAGACGGCAAACGGCGATGTGCAGCAGGTCCTGTTTTTCCTCTTTGCCAAAGTCCTTTTTCCAACGGCCCAGTTCCTGTATGCCGATCAGGAACAACACCATGTTCAGGTCGGGCAGGGTTTCGCGACGCATTGAATCCTTGACGAGGTGCTGCACGCGCAGCCATTCAAAGTCCAGTTCCCAGTTTTCCATGGGCCAAAATTAGAACGATCTGCTTAAAATGAGCGAATGCCGGTTTTGATCTTTGAAAGTGTCGCCGGCTGACTTTTGGAAAGCCGGGCGACGCAGTGTCAGCCGCTACCTTTAGCAATCCGACTGCTTAACCATCTTCCAACTTACAAAACCATGCGAAAAATCTTTCTCCTGCCGTTTTTACTTTTGTGGGCGTTCACCTTACCGGCCCAGGACATCTATTCCACCAGTTTTCAGGATGTTGCACCCGTTATCTGCATCGCCAGCGGCACTCCCGTCATTCAATATCTGCCCCCGGGCTGGATGATTTACCAAACGACCAACGGCCATTGGGATGGCCCGATTGATTCAACCCGCTGCATTTCAGCGCAGCAGCAGGCGAACGGCTTTGGCGTAGAAATTGACCTGGGGCAGATTGATCCTGCGGAAGCGCTTTTCATCCGCGCCACTGCCGAAGAGTTGAGTCTTCAGAGTATGCCCTTCGCTCCCAATAAGTTGTATAATCTGATTGCCTGTGCAAGTATGGGCGACGACCCGGGCAATGACTGGCTGATCGGTTCAGGTTGTGCCCAGGATATGTGCACGGGTGTCTTTTTGGGCATAGCTATCCCGGACTCGAACGGTAATCCAGGTGGCGCTACCCGTTTTCATACGAACCTGGCCGATGCCGACCAGTCCAATTGCACCATCAGCTGCTTCCCATCGGAATATTTTGACGACCAGCAGCTGCGCGAGCTGATCCTGAAGTTCTCTTTCCCGCCTACGACCGACTGGAGCGGTCAGTTTCTGAATTTATCCGGCATCTACGTGCAACTGGCCTGGGAGGAGCCTGGATTGGTGACGGAAGTGTTGGCTTTTCCGCAGCATTTTTCCAACGGCATATACACCTTGCCGATCGATGAAGCTGATAATTCCCCATTCTTCCAGCTGGCGTTTTTAGCCTTACACGAGCCATTCACTTATCCGGACGCCCAGCACGAGACGTACATAGAAGGCCGTCCGGTCCCCAACACCACCGATCCTAAAACGATTAACCTGGTGGTGGAAGAATACCAGTCGCTTGAAATACAACCCTTTACCAATTTTCGGGGGGCTAAGGTGCTGGGCAGCGACTCCATTCGCCATACGCTGCACCTGGTCAACAACGGGGGCGATATCTGTATGAATTTCCTGGACCTGATCTTTAGCGGCGAGGATGAATACCAGCATGGCGGCGGGACCATTTCCATGCACAATGGTTTTTCCTGTATGCAATTTCGCGATCAGAGTGCCTTGCGGGTGAAGAAGGACGCCACGTTGCACTACGGTCAGGAAGGAACCGGCCTGTTATTGCTATGTGCCGGCAGCACCATCGCGCTGGAGGAAAACGCAACCCTGTATTTCGACGGTCGCCTCGTGTTATCCGAGTGCAATGACCATGAAATCTCCCAACAGATTTACCTGGATTTACCGCCGGGCGCCCGGTTAGTATTTACTGAAAAAGCGCACGTGACCAATCAATTCAGCCACCTGCAGCAGATGATACTACAGGTCCGGATGCTGGGCGGCAGTCTGAATGATTCTGCCCTGCGCCCGGAGGACCGGGCGATCATTCAGCGCATCTGGCCCGTACCGGCTCCTCGCCTGGCCGACAATATTACCCTGCTTCCTAACCCCTGCGCTACGTCAATAACCCTGGAATACCTATCGGCCCGGGAAGAGGAAATAACGTTGGTCTGGACCAATCTGAGCGGTCAATTCGTGGGTGAAGAGCGCGTGCAAGCCCAACGGGGTCCGAACAGCTGGCAACCTGCGTTGCCGGATGCCGCGGGCATGTACCTGCTTGCTTTTCGTGGCGCTACGGAAAGCTGCATTAAAAAAGTAATCAAACTCGAACCCTGATGGTTGATAGGGGTTGATAATAAAACCGAACGCTGAACAAATGCCGATGTGCAGTATAAAACAGCAGTGCCGGCCCCGGATAACCCGGTTGCCGGCACTGCTGTTCTGGTAAATGCCCTTGGTACTACAATCCATGGGGACGGAACATTGCCGTCCTCCTACGATCAATTAACCGAGAAACTCAGGGCAAAAGGATGGGCGGCGTTATAAAAAGTGAGCTCACTGACGCGCATTTTCATGTACCGGGTCAGGGGAAGCTTTTGTACGACTTCCATCAGCTCATTTTCCGAAGCCACGCAAAAGACGGCCCAGAGTTTAGAATTTTCCAGCGATAAAGCGTAGTTCAGAATTTTCCCTTCGTTGAGTAAACGGTTGACCGCCTCCCGCTGGTGCGGAATGCGACTAACGAATTCGTCGGGTAAGTCCTGGGGCATGGTGAAATCCACCATGTATTGAATTGAGGTGTTGTTCATGAGATGAAGTTATGAACAAATGATTGTGGAAATTGTGGGCATTATTGTTGGCAATCAACCGGCAGGCAAATGTAAAAGAAAATCTCACATTTTCAACTTTAAGTTTCTGCTACTCCACCCGTGCAAAAACCGTGCAAACATCCCTCTTTTGCCAGTATGCTGACATTGCGTCAGTTACATAGCGTAACCAAAGAAATTTTGACAGTTCATTTTTTTCCTAACATCAGCCATGCGTAAAAACAGAAAATTCCGGAACAGGCGTACCGGTTCCGGAATTTTTCAATCTTATAGATGAGGCCTGCCTTAATCGTTAATACCCAAGGCTTTTAACGTTTTGGCGTCAATAGCACCCTCCTTCAGTCCCTGGTCGCGCTGGAATTTTTGGATCGCGACTTTGGTGCGCCCACCCATGGCATTATCCGCCGGCCCGGGATCATAGCCCCGCTCTTTCAGCGCCTGCTGCACCTGGCGAATAGTATAGCCCCCCGCCGATCGCGGTGTAGTGGTCACGACTACTTGCTCGCCACCGCAGACGACCTCGCGCCACTCCGTAAAACCACCGGCTTTCAGGAGCTTCTGCTTGGTGACGGTAGCGTACTCTTCCGGCGTAGTTTCGGTCTTGGTGGTCGCCGGGATTTTTACGACTTTGCTGGTAACGCTCTTATACTCCGCCGGTATGGCTTCCTCCCGAAAACTGGCGGGCGTTTTCACGACCTGAAACGTGATAGCAGCATATTCTGCCGGTATTTTTTCCTCCCGTACGGAAGCCGGAGTCTTCAGCACCTGGTTCTCCCGAGCGGCAATATTTTCTTCCCGGGTGGTCGCCGGGATTTTGATTATCCGCTTCGTCACCATTTTGAATTCGGCCGGTACTTCTTCTTCGCGGGTGCTGACGGGTGTTTTCACCTTGCGTACGGTGCGGCTGCCCATTTTGGCCGGTACTTCGATGGTGGTCGTACAGCCGGAATTAGCGACGCCGCTATCATCGCAGCCTTTGTTCACGCGGCGCGTCACGGTTTGGTATTCGGCCGGTGTTTCGATCAGACACCAGACCAGGCAATCGTCCGGATTGGCGCTCAGGCAGTCCGCATCGGCTTTCTTCCTGATCCATTTGGTCGCAGCCGCTTTGGTCTCTACACGGTCCATTACGGTCCCGTATTTGGGTTGCGCCATTTCAATACGAGTGGCTGCCGGCTCAATCACGTACTGCTCCGTGACGTTTTCATAGACAGCCGGCACTTCGACCATTTTCTTACTGGCGCCTTTAATCTCCACTTTCTCGGTCACCGTTTCGTACACGGCGTCTACGGCAATCATCCGCTTGACTTCCATCTGGCCTTTCTCGCCTCCTTTGGCGGTCTCGTACACGGCCGGTACGACGATCATCCGTTTACCGGCTTCTTTGACCACGATTTGTTTGGTCATTGATTCATATACGGCCGGTATGGGAATAATGCGCTTGCTGGCTTCCTTAACCATTATTTGTTCGGTGCGCGACTCATATTCGGCCGGTACGAAAATAGATTTGGTGGTAGCGGGCTTGACGATTACTTGTTCACTTATGGTTTCGTAAGTGCTGGCGATCATGCATTTAGCATAGCACTTGCCCGGTTGGGCATTTTTAATTTCACCGGGTTGCTGTGCAACAGCCAGTACCGTCGTGCTGAGAAAGATGGGGAGGAGAAAAATCAATTTCCTCATAATGCGAGTTGGTTTATGACGATGAACTTTTGAACTGCGGGTCACAATCTCGCAAAAGTATTCGAACAAAAAAGGAATGCCGGCGCCCAGTAATGAATTTGTCAGGGTTTCAAACCGGCGCTGGCAGGTTTTTGGGGTAACAGAGGTAGTACTTGGTGACCAGCTGGGTGTAAAGCGGTACGTCGGAACACCTGGTCAGCGGCAGGGTATGACCATTTTTAAAAAGAATGTTGATCTGATCCCCGTCTTCGTCGTAGGCCCGGTTACTTTCCTGGCCGGTGTAGACCAAATGCTCCACTTGCATCGACGGGCCAAGTGCTTGCCGTACACGGACACGGATACCTTCCGAAACCGCAGGGTCGATCGGGCTGGTATGCCATTCCAGGCGCAGCAGTTTGCGATCCAGCAGTCCGTGCGCCAGGTAGGCCAGGGTGGGATCAGCCGATTCCGTCCAGTATTTGATGGCCGTTATTATATCGTTGTCGTCCAGTCTGGCGAAGTGCCGGAGCAATTCAGCCGGCTCCAATGGCGGCTCCGGCCTCCGGTACAGCAGCCAGCCCAGGTGGCGGGGCGCTTCCAGTTCCACGCCCTGCATCACCAGCTCGCGGGCGCGCTGGAGCGCGTGGATGAGCATTTGCTCGGCCACGACGCCCGTCTTATGCAGATACACCTGCCAGTACATGAGCCGGCGGGCAATCAGAAATTTCTCGATACTGTAAATCCCTTTTTCTTCCACAACCAACTGGCCCTGGTGCACGGCCAGCATTTTGATGATGCGATCGTAGCCAATGACCCCTTCGCTCACGCCGGTGAAAAAACTGTCGCGGTTGAGATAGTCCATGCGGTCCATATCCAATTGACCGGAAACCAGCTGATGCAGGAATTTTTTAGGGTATTGGTCGGTAAAAATGGCAATGGCCAGCGTCAAACGTCCGCCAAATTGCACATTCAGATCTTCCATAAAAAGGCGGGATATGTCCTCGTGGTGCAGATCGACCAGCGTATGCTCCAGCGCGTGGGAGAAAGGCCCGTGACCAACATCGTGCAGCAAAATGGCGATGCAGACCGCTTCCGTTTCTTCCGGCGTAATATCGGCACCTTTGCTGCACAGGGTTTCGATCGCCTGCTGGGTGAGGTGCAAAGCGCCCAGGGCATGGTGAAAACGGGTGTGGAGCGCACCCGGATAGACGTAGGAGGTAAGCCCCAGTTGCCGGATGCGCCGCAAACGCTGGAAATAAGGATGGTCGATCAGATCGAGCAGGATGCCATAGGGCACCGAGACAAAGCCATAAACGGGATCGTTGAAGATTTTTTTCCGGCTATTCATGGCATGCTTAACAAAGAAAATCCCCCGCCGTTGGTACGACGAGGGATTTTTTATTCCATGACGGAGCAGGAAAACCGGGTGACTTAGTCTTTCTCGCTACCGAACTGCTCGCGCAGTTGGGCCAGCACCGAAAGATCGCCCATCGTCTCCTTTTCTACTTTCTTCTGTACGTCGGTTACGGCGGCCTGGTTTTCGCCCTCTTCTTTGGCGCGTTCCGACCGTACGGTGGCATCGGCTTTGTTCTTCAAATCCTCCAGGTAACGCGTATGTGAGACCAGGATGCGACGATCATCGCGGTTGAATTCGATCACTTTCACGGTCACCGTATCGGCGACGTTCAGCTGCTGACCGTCTTCCTTGCGAATATGCTTGGCTGGCGCGAATGCCTCCAGGTTATGCGGCAATTGGAAGGTGGCGCCTTTGTCGTCGCGCTTGAGCACCGTCGCCTCGTGGTAGGTACCCACGGGGAACAGAGATTCGAAGGTATCCCAAGGGTTGTCCTGGGTCTGCTTGTGGCCGAGGCTGATCTGGCGCTTGTCTTTATCAATATCCAGCACCACGACTTCCAGCGGGCTGCCCACTTTCGTGAACTCGCTGGGGTGGGCGTAGCGCTTGGTCCAGCTCAGGTCGCTGATGTGCACCATGCCGCCGACACCTTCCGACAGTTCCACGAAAATACCGTAGTTCGTGATGTTTTTCACCGTGCCGGTATACAGGTTGCCGATCGGGAAACGATCCTGAATTTCGCTCCACGGATCTGCGCTGAGTTGCTTGATCGAGAGCGACATTTTGCGGTCGCCGCGGTCGATAGTAACGACACGGGCTTCCACTTCCTGGCCCATCTTGAAGTATTCCTTGGCGTTGATGCTTTGGTTGCCCCAGGTGATTTCGCTGATGTGGATCAGGCCTTCGACGCCGGGCTGGATTTCCACGAAAGCGCCGTAATCTTCGATGTTGACGATTTTGCCCTTGACGGTCGCCCCTTCGGCCACGTCGGCAGCCAACACTTCCCACGGGTGGGGAGTGAGTTGCTTGAGGCCCAGGCTGATCCGTTTCTTGTTCTCGTCGAAGTCCAGCACCACCACGTTGATGCGCTGGTTGAGGGCCAGTATTTCGCTGGGGTGACCGATCCGGCCCCAGCTGATATCGGTGATGTAGAGCAAACCGTCCACGCCGCCGAGATCCAGGAAGGCGCCGAAGTCCGTGATGTTCTTCACGATGCCTTCGAGTACTTGTCCTTTCTCCAGGCTGCCGAGGATTTGTTCGCGCTGTTCCGCCAGGTCGCTTTCGATCAGCGCCTTGTGGCTGACCACGGCGTTCTTGATCTGTTCGTTGACCTTCACCACTTTGAATTCCATCACTTTGCCTACGTACTGATCGTAGTCAATGACCGGCTTGATGTCGATCTGGGAGCCCGGCAGGAAGGTTTCCAGGCCGTTGCAATCCACAATAAGACCGCCTTTGGTTTTACTGATGACGGTACCGCGAATAATGGTGCCGTTCTTGAAGGAATCCACAATGCTTTCCCAGGCGCGGAGGATTTTGGCTTTGCGGCGCGACAGCCCGAGTTGCCCCTGGCTGTCTTCCTGGCTTTCCACGTATACTTCCACTTCATCGCCGGGCGCCAGGTCCGGAATGTCGCGGAATTCACTCATGGGAATGAGTCCGTCGGACTTGTAGTTGATGTCCAGGACGACATCGCCGCCACTGATTGCACTGACGCGACCACGGATGATGGCGTTTTCTTCCACATTGCTCAGGGTGACGTCGTACTGCTTGAGCAAGTTGTACTTCTCATCGGCGGTGTAGGCAATGGCGCCCCGCTTGTCCATGTTCCAGTTGAAATCATCGTGCGAACCGCCGGCCAGTACGGGTTCCACCTCGGGTAATTCCACTTCTTCTTCTTCTTCAGCCAGGGGCGCTGCCTGTTCCTGGACCGGAGCGGCGGCAGGTTCTTCCTCGGCTGCTTCTGCGGCCATCTCCACTTCCGCTTCAGCCACGTCTTCCTGCGTTTCCATCGACATTTCGGGGGAGCGATCGGGCGTGGTCTCGGTAATCAGATACTCGGTCACCGGCTCTTCCTCCACGGCAACTTCCTCGACATTGGTCTCGGCTACGGGATCCACTGGCGTTTCTTCCACTGTTTCTGTTTCCATGACCGGCGTTTCGTCGGCAGGTGCAGCGTCTTCCGGAGTGACCACAATCGACGATTCCGGCGATTCGGTCATCACTGGCACCTCCATCGTGGTCGGCGTGTCAGTAGGGGTGGTTTCTTCAGCAACGGCTACAGCATCCTGCTGTTCGTTGGTGACGTCTTTTTCTTCTTCAAATACCATAATAAGGAGAACGGTTGGCTGGGGATCTTTAAGTTGAATTCTTTGTTCGACCACACTTCGGGACGCAGTCGTTGTCCCTCGCTTTTTCAAAAGCGGGCGCGAAGGTAACACATTATTTATTCGGATGCCAATCTTATTATGGTTTTGAACAGTTTTTGTAGAAAAAAGAGGGCTAACGCGACGCTGCGTTCACCCTCCTGGTCAATGACTTTTATTGGACTTGTTGCGTGTTAATAATCAGACACTTGTGATTTTCAACCCACGAATGAATTCGTGGGTTGATTTCACAACATCCTGATTGTCAATGCGCAGCAAGTCTACTGGTTATGTGCCGACTATCCGCTTCTACTTTCCTAACATCCGTCTACGCGCATGGCTTCCAGAAAAGTACGCACCGCGCTGAAACTGACGGTCTGCTTGGCGAAGTGAAATTGTGCCGCCGCCGCTTCCTCCTCCGAGGCGGCCAGGTGATGCAGGATGTTGGTCAGGTGCATTTTCATATGTCCCTGCTGGATGCCGGTGGTAACGAGCGAACGGACGGCGGCAAAATTCTGCGCCAGGCCCGCACAAGCGACAATACACATCAGTTCGCGGGCCGATGGATGGCCCAGCAGCTCGAGCGAGTACTTGGCCAGCGGATGCAGTGCCGTCAGACCCCCGACCGTGCCCAGCGCCAGCGGCACTTCCAATTCGAAGTAGAAGCGCCCGTCCTCGACCCGGCAGCGGCTCAGGCTACGGTATTGCCCATTGCGACTGGCGTAGGTATGGCCGCAGGCTTCCACAGCGCGGAAGTCATTGCCGGTAGCCAGCACTACGGCGTCGATACCATTGTAAATGCCCTTATTATGCGTAGTCGCCCGGTAAGGATCTATGCCGGCAATACGCACGGCGGTAGCGAAGCGGTTGGCCAGCGTATGCGGCTCCATGCCCAGATTACGGGCCAGATCGGCGAAGGAATCAATCGAACATTCGACCCAGGCGCGCACGCGGCAGTCGGGGGTGAAGTTGGAAAGAATAGCCATGATGACCTCCACGTCGCGTTCCACGTCCGATAAGCCGGGGTGATGCATCAGGAATTTTTCGAGGCTGCGCGCAAAGCGTTCGAGCACCGAATTGACAAAATTAGCCCCCATGCTGTCGCAGGTCTCAAAGGAGACGCGGAGCTGATAGTAGTGGGGCTCCAGACCGGTGAAGTCGAGCAGCTCCACGCTGCGAATACCACCGCCCCGGCGTTCCATATTGGCGGTCAGGTCGGCGGCTTCGGCCAGGAGACGGCTTTTCAACATGGGAAACCAGGACTGCAGCCGTTCGCCGTGACCGGCCCAACGGAAATGGACCTGCCCGAGTTTTACGGTGTCCACGACCTCGGCATGAAAACCGCCGCGATCCGCCCAGAATTTGGCGGCGCTGCTGGCTGCGGCGACCACGCTGCTCTCTTCGATGACCATCGGCAGCGCGTAGGTGTGGCCATTCACCAAAAAATTCGGGGCAATGCAATAGGGCAGTGCATAATTCGCCACGACATTTTCCGTGAAGCCGTCGAGTACGCGCTGCACCTGCCGGTCGGGGTGTTGCCAGGAGTCGAAATCTTGCGCCGCCTTCGCCGGGTCCTGCGTAAAATTTTCTACTAACCAATTGATCTTCTCTTGTTTGCTGAGCTTGGAAAAGCCGGAAATCGCTTTGTTCATACTACTGAGGGGGAAATTGGTCGGCGAAACCGGGCTGTAGGACAACAAGCTTTCGTCGATGCCGTATGCACGTCATTTTTTAATGCTCAAAAAGGCCTCCGCCAGTTCCAGTCCCCGCACCTGACTTTGCACGAAAGTCCGTAAATCGGCGTAGTCGCCCTGGGCGTATTTCAAAAAGCCGGATGCCTGACCATACACCGCCGGCAGCGGCGATTTTTTCAATAGATAAAACCCGTCGAGAAAATCACGGATGCCGCCGGAAATGATGAGGGACCGGGCCTGGCAACGATCGCCGAGTTCGGCTTTCAGCGTGTTGACAAACTGCATCATCTCTACCGCAGAATGCCCGACAGCGCTTATTTTTTCAAAGGTCAGTTGCCGCTGCGGATCGCTGCGCAGCAGTTCGAGTTTGGTGAAGTTGGTGCCGCCGGCCGCCGCAAATTCAATCGCGGCCAATGGCAACTGTAGCAGCGCCCGCAGGCTTTCCGGCCCGAAGCCCTGGCCGACTTCTTTCACAATCAATGGAAAATCAAATAGTTGCAGCAAGCGCTGGATGGTCTCGAGGGGAGGGGCCTTGAATACGTCCCCTTCAGGCTGCATGGCTTCCTGCAGGGGATTGACGTGGATGATCAGCCCGTCGGCACGCAGTTTGGTCAGTAAGTCCGGAATGCGTTCGATTTCGTCGCGCTCAAAAAGATGTTCGATCTGCGCCACCCCCAGGTTGGCGAAAAGCGGCAAGTCCGGTCCGAGCCAGTCGCGCACGTCGAAGTCGGGCAGCACTTCATCGGCATACAGCAACTGGCGACAGCTGCCCAGTCCCATGCCCATGCCAAATTCGGCGCAGGCACGGGCCAGATTAATGTTGATGGTTTTAGCCAGGGCCGTGCCACCGGTCATGGACGATACCCAGAGGGGACTGTGCAGCGTTTTTCCCAGGAATGAAAACGGCAGGAGCGCCGGTGATTGCGGATGCGCGCTCAGCAGGGGTTCATAGTAAAACCGTTCGTCCAGTCCGGCTGCCGTCACCTGGCTTTGAAAGGCCAGTTCAATATGATCCTGCTTGCGCGTTGACGCAGTCGGATCACGATCGGGGGACGGAGTGCGGATGGGTTCGGTAGCCATGATTGCGGTGAAGGTAGGGGTTTCGGACAGGCGGCCATAACACCACCACTTCCGGAAAGGTTGAAGAAGAAAAAACATCGGAGTGGACAGCATCCGGAATAAGCGGATATTGGGGCACAAATCCGGACCGATGGAACAATTGAAAGAACAAATTCGCGCCCTGATCATTCGGGATGAAACGGATGAGGCACTGGATACCTTGTTGGAATGGTCCAGGTCCAACTATTTGCGCATGCATGAACAATGCATCCTGTTGCGCGCCCGACTGGAACAGATCGAGCGGGAGACCAATACCAACCTGATTTCGCCGGAAGAGGCCAGGCGGCAGGTAGGCCAGGTCAATGCCGCTTTGCTCAACCTGATCACCGATCTGGATAACCTGCCGGTCACGAACCGCTCTGTACCAGATTCGGCGCCTGTTCAGCAGCGGCAGAACAGCTGGCTGGTGCCTGTTTTGATCGGCGCATTCGTAATAGCGGTTGGAGCGGCAGCGTATTTTTATTTCGGCCAGTCCAACGCTTTGGAAGATAATGCTGCCGATGTATCCGGAGCCCTGCGCTTTCCGGCGGGCAAACGGGTGGTGCTCGTGGAGAACAGCGACGAGATCACCTACGAGATCCTGAGTGGACGCGTTGAGCGGCTGAATCCGGAACAACAGCGCCTGGTACTCCAGGTGCGTTGTCTGCCGAAGACGGCTTTCCGGCAGGACATCAATTTCTGGAGCCGGAACTTTCGGCTGGAATGCCCGGGACTTCCGCCCCTGGCCCCTTCCAACGACCTGAATATGCTGGCTAAGCACGGCGCGCATCAAGATGGGCAGGTAGAGTTCCTCCTACCCCCGGCGAGCCGGTCGGCAAAACTACTCATCCAGCTCGGCACGCAGTCCACCGGATTACCCATTATCTGGTAGTCCGTAGTTTTCGGTTTTCTTTGCTGCAAACTAATTTTTCTTACTTTTGCCGCCGTTTTAGGGCCGGATTTCCCGGTTTTTGGCGGAAATAAACCGCATTCACCGTCTTCATTTTCATAACAAAACAAAAATCACTGGATGGATTCTCTGCTTTACTTAATTCCACTTTTTGGTGTTGTCGGGTTGGTGTATATGTTCGTCCTGCAAAACTGGGTGAGCCGCCAGGACGCCGGCGACAGTACCATGCAGGAGATTGCCAAAGCCATTGCCGAAGGCGCGCTGGCCTTCCTGAAAGCAGAATATCGGGTGCTGGCCATTTTTGTGCTCATCGCCAGTGTCCTGCTCGGCTGGTTAAGCACGCAGGTGGATACCAGCCACCCACTGATCGTGTTCGCTTTTATCATCGGCGCCTTCTTTTCGGCCCTGGCCGGCAACCTGGGGATGCGCGTGGCGACCAAAGCCAACGTCCGGACCACGCAGGCGGCCCGAACCAGCCTCGCCAAGGCCCTGAAAGTGTCTTTCAACGGCGGTTCGGTGATGGGATTGGGTGTAGCCGGTCTGGCCGTACTGGGTCTGAGCCTACTGTTCATCCTTTTTTATAACTATTTCATGGGCGGCGTATACGGCAGCGAGCGCGGCGCCGTGGATATGTCGCGGGTGCTGGAAGTGCTGGCGGGTTTCTCGCTCGGTGCCGAATCCATCGCCCTGTTTGCCCGCGTGGGCGGCGGTATTTACACCAAAGCCGCGGACGTGGGCGCCGACCTGGTCGGTAAAGTGGAAGCCGGCATTCCGGAGGACGATCCCCGCAACCCGGCCACCATCGCTGATAACGTGGGCGATAACGTGGGCGACGTCGCCGGTATGGGCGCCGATCTGTTCGGTTCTTACGTAGCTACGATGCTGGCCGCCATGGTGCTGGGCAACTCAGTCATCCGCGATACGGGCGTGGCCAACGACGGTTTCGGCGGTATTGGACCTATCCTGCTGCCCATGCTGATCGCCGGTCTGGGTATTTTGTTCTCCATCATCGGCATGCTGATGGTGCGCGTGAGCGATACGGCCAACCTGAGTTCCACCACCGTGCAGAATGCCCTCAACCGCGGCAACTGGGCCAGCCTGATCATTACCGGTATCGCCTGCTATCCGGTCATCAACTGGATGATCCCGGCGGGGCAGGTGACCATGCGGTTCTTCGGTAAAGGCACCCTGATCATTACCAACCTGAATTTATTTGGCGCCGTGGTGATCGGCCTGGTCGTCGGCGCACTGATCTCGCTGATCACGGAATACTACACCGGTATGGACAAAAAACCGGTGCTGGGCATCGTCCGCCAGTCGGCCACGGGCCATGGCACCAACGTCATCGCCGGCCTGGCCACGGGCATGATGTCCACCTGGATGCCGATCGTGCTGTTTGCCGGCGCCATCTGGGGCGCCTATACCCTGGCCGGTTTCTACGGCGTGGCGATTGCGGCTTCGGCAATGATGGCCACGACGGCCATGCAGTTGGCCATCGATGCTTTCGGACCCATTGCCGACAACGCCGGTGGCATTGCCGAAATGAGCAAATTGCCGAAAGAAGTACGCGAACGCACGGATATCCTGGACGCGGTAGGTAACACCACGGCGGCCATCGGTAAGGGTTTTGCCATCGCTTCGGCGGCGCTGACCGCCCTGGCCCTGTTTGCCGCATACGTAGACTTTACGGGCATCGAGGGCATCAATATTTTCAAAGCCGATGTACTGGCTGCCCTTTTTGTTGGCGGCATGATCCCGGTGGTGTTCTCGGCTTTTGCCATGCAAAGCGTCGGTCGCGCGGCCATGGAAATGGTGGAAGAAGTACGTCGCCAGTTCCGGGAGATTCCGGGTCTGCTGGAAGGCACCGGAAAAGCGGAATACGGTAAATGCGTGGACATTTCTACCCGCGCAGCACTGCGCGAAATGGTGCCGCCGGGCCTGATCACCATCGTAACCCCGCTCGCAGTGGGCTTTCTCATGGGCGCCGAAGCCCTGGGCGGTTACATGGCCGGGGTGACGGTAAGCGGCGTTATGTGGGCCATTTTCCAGTCCAACGCCGGTGGGGCCTGGGACAACGCCAAGAAATCGTTCGAGAAAGGCGTGGACATCAATGGTAAAATGTTCTACAAAGGCTCCGAACCGCATAAAGCGGCGGTGACCGGGGATACGGTCGGCGATCCGATTAAGGAGACCTCCGGCCCGTCGATGAACATCCTGATCAAACTTTCCTGCCTGGTCGGTCTGGCCATCGCCCCGATCCTGGGGGAGCGCGCAGCGCAAGAAAGGGGTTCCCTGTTGCCACAGGACCAAAAAATGGAGCAATTTTCCGTGCGGCCAACGCCTCCGGCGGCGGCGCCGATTAGTAAGTAACTGTTTTTGTTGAAATTTTCTATTCATCAGCCCCGACAGCAGTTGCTGTCGGGGCTGATTTTTTTGTAAACAAATAGGAGAAAACCTGGTTAATTTTGCTGTAGCATTTGTTGCTATATTTACTTCAAAATTATGACAAAGCTTGTTTTAGAGATTCCAAATCAACGTGATCTTGATTTATTGCTGCCACTTCTCCGGCGGTTGGGTATTCGTATTGCAAAAACAGAAGTAAATACCCCTAAATCTGCTGAAATCGAGAAGGCCTTAGCCATTATCCTAAAGGGTTGCGATATGAGGACTTTTGGTGATGCTTTGCAGTATCAGATTGAGGCCCGACAGGAACGTGCACTGCCTTTCCGGGACTGATCGCTATGCCTCTTCTCGACTCCAACATCCTTATTTATTCTGGCGAAGCGCAGTTTTCTTCACTCCTGCTGCCCTATATCACCGATCCTGCTAACGTAGTTTCCGCTATCAGCATCGTAGAGACTTTGGGTTACTACAAGATCACTCCTGAGCAGATTCTTTATTTTGAGAGCCTTTTCAAGATTCTAAAGGTCATACCAATTGATGACATAATTATTCAGAGGGCGGCACAACTCCGACAATTGAAGAAGCTAACGCTCGGTGATGCGCTTATCGCTGCTACTGCTTTAATACACAAAGAGGAACTGGTTTCCAGAAATATTACCGATTTCTCCGGGATTACAGATTTGAAAGTCGTTAATCCTATTCCATAGGTCTTCAGAATCATCAAAAAATCGGTGATTCAGAATTTTTTGAATTTGGTCGCTCTATTAAGGTGATGGCTAAAGTTGCCGCGAAGTTTTACACTTTTGTGCGGCAGCAACTTTATCCACCACTTATACCCGCCCGATGTACGAACTCGTCAAAACCCCCTTCGGAAAATACACCCGCTACACCCTGCAGCATCCGGCCACCGGCCATTCCTTCAGCATCGTACCGGAACGCGGCGCGAACCTGCTGGACCTCACCATCGCCGGACAACCCATCCTGGACGGCTACCAGACGCCGGAAGATCTCGAAGTCGCGAAATTTGGCAAAAGCGCTTTGCTATTCCCCTTCCCCAACCGGCTCGACCGGGGTAAATATAAGTGGCAGGGCAAAACCTACCAGTTCCCGATCAACAATGCCGCCACCGAAAATGCCATCCACGGTTTCGTGCGCGACGAGGCGTTCGAGGTGGACTACGTCTTTCTGGCCAGGGACCACGCGAGCATTTCTTGCAGTTTTGCCTACGATGGTGGGCGTGATTACTACCCCTTTCCGTTTATACTGGAAATAGAATTCATGCTGCACGACTCCGGCAACTTCACCGTGGAAGTGGCCTGCCGCAACAGTCATACCGGGGCTATTCCCATCGGCTTTGGCTGGCACCCCTACTTCCGGCTGACGGAACGGGTCGACGACCATGTGCTGCAGTTGCCTGCCTGCGAGCAGGTAGCCATTCAGGAGCGGATGATACCAACGGGCAAACGAAATGCCTTCGACGACTTTCTGCGTAAAAAACCGGTCGGCAGAGCGGTGCTGGATACCTGTTTTCGGGTGTCCAAGCCGGAAGGCGCTTACAAACTGGTGCTCGAAAATAAGGGGCAGCGTCTGAAAGTCCAGGCCAGCGCCCGGCAATTTCCTTACTTTCAGGTCTTTACGCCACCACACCGCAGCAGCGTGGCTTTGGAGCCGATGAGCTGTAACGTGGATGCTTTCAACAATGGTCAGGGATTGATCACTTTGGAACCGGAAAAGGAATGGAAGGGCAAAATGAGTATTGTGCTGGAAAGCCGATAGCCATTGGAAGTTGGACTTGCTAAGCGACCAGTGATTTGCCGTTTTTTTCATCCACCCAGTAAAAAACGAAGTGCGCTTTAGGTTTCACCCGGTTAAAACAGAACCGCTCACCCATGTCCACCGAACTACGCCGCAACCTCACCCTTTACGGCCTGACCATGATCGCGGTGGGCAGCACCATCGGCAGTGGCATCTTTCGTACGCCGGGCAAGATCGCCTTGGAAGTACACTCCCCGGAGTTGGTCATTGCGCTGTGGGTACTGGGCGGCGTGGTCGCCCTTACCGGCGCCCTCACCTTTGCCGAAATGGGCAGCATGTATCCCGGCGCGGGCGGTTTATACGTGTATTTGCGGGAAGCGTATGGTGATTCGATCGGTTTCCTGTACGGCTGGTTCATCCTCTTTATCAGTACCTCGGGGAGCATTTCCGCCTTATCTGCCGTGTGTGCGGAACATCTGCTCTACGTATTCGGCGGACCGAACGGTCGGCAATGGACGCTTCCACTGGCGCTGGGCATCACTATTTTCCTGACGGTGA
>JBKJKS010000529.1:0-20995 GCA_046597295.1 Saprospiraceae bacterium | reverse complement strand
GTTTTTGTCAATAATGCCAAGGAAATCATCGGTATTGACTTCAATTACAGCGTCAATCCCATTGATTTTTCCAGCAGTGTGCTCAGTAACGACGCCGTGTGGCGTAATGTCGCCATTTCCAAGGATGGCCGCTACGTAGCCGCCGTGACGGATAATGCCGACAACCGGGTGTACGTCTTCGATCTGAACAGCGTATCCGGTGATTTTGAGACTTTTTTCCTGTACAATCCCACCTACACGGAAGGACAAGCGACCGGCGATGTGCAGTATGCGGACGTGCTGGAATTCGACTATTCTGGTAATTTCCTGATGTACGATGCTTTCAATAAGCTGGAAGATCAGGGCGGACAGTCCATCGAGTATTGGGATATTGGTTTTCTGCAATTCCGCGAGAACGGGAACTTTGTCGACGGAGCGGATGCCTTTATTTCCAAGCTCTTTAATGGTTTACCGGAAAATACCAGCATCGGTAACCCGACCTTTGCCAAAAATTCGCCTTTCATTATCGCTTTCGATTACATCGATGAGTATGCCCAGCAGAACGATGTGTACGGCGCCAATGTGGAAACCGGCGACTACAACGTGATCGTGTCCAACAACGGTGGTCTCGGCTGGCCGAGTTACACCCGCCTGGACAACGCGGTACTGTTCCAGGGACCCACCCCCAACACCACCAACTTGTACTTACGGTCCATAAAGCCCAGTAAAATAGAAGGCCAAGGCACCGAAACAAAACTGATCGACAACCACGAGTGGGGCGTCTGGTATGGCAATGGTCTCCGCAGCCTGGTCGTCGGCACCCATGAGCAGGACGCCGCCGCGCTGCAACTAAGCGTCAGCCCGAACCCGGCGACCGATGCCCTGCGGGTAACGTTCACGGCGGCCTCCGCCGCACCTGGGCAGCTGAGCCTGTCGAATTTGCTGGGCCAGACCCTGCAAATCCGCCACGTGGAATCCGTCAGCGGACTGAACAGTTTCGACCTGAACCTGCAGGGCCTGCCGACCGGTACTTACCTGGTGCGCATTCAGAGCGGCGACACGGGCGCGTTGGTCAAGGTCGTCAAGCAGTAGGGAAATGGTTGATGAGGGTTTATGAAAGTTGATAAAAAGCGCTGGCCGCCGAAGCATTCAAACAAATGCCTATTAACCTTCATAAACCCTTATCAACCTTTTACATCTCCTTGGTCAGGATGTAAAAATTTTCATCCACCTGAAACGACTTTTTCTTCAGGCCGGGCAAGGGAGTAGTTTTCAATTGGGTGGTCGGATAGAGGACCGTGTACTTATCCGGCGCCAGGCGAATTTTTACCGGCATATCAAAGCCGGCGATGCAGCCCGTCCACCGGTAGCTGATTTTGTTCTTGCCGACCGTATATTCCAGGATGGGCACAGCGGTCGCGCGCAAATACTGGTCGAACACTTTGTGCAGGTTTTTGCCTGATTTCTGGCTGATGTAGGCTTCCACCTGTGCTCCACTGACCGTCTGGTGGTAAAAATCGCGGTTGATGCCACGTAGGATCGAAAGCCACAGGGCGTCGTTATCCACGATCTGGCGAATGGTGTGCAGCATATTGCCGCCTTTATAATACATATCGCTCGATCCCTCCGAATTCACGCCGTAGATGCCGACAATGGGCTGCCGGTTTTCAATGTTTTCGCGGCAGCCGCGCACGTAAGCGGCGCCGGCTGCTTTGCCATAGTGATACTCGGTGTACAGGCTTTCGCTATAATTGGTAAAGCCCTCGTGCACCCACATATCGGCAATGTCGCAGTAGGTAACATTGTTGGCAAACCACTCATGGCCCGATTCATGGACAATGATGAAGTCCCACTTCAGACCCCAGCCCGTGCCGGACAGGTCGCGGCCCAAATACCCGTTTTTGTACTGGTTCCCATAGGTGACCGAGCTCTGATGCTCCATGCCAAGGTAAGGCACTTCGACCAGCTTGTAGCCGTCTTCGTAGAACGGGTAGGGCCCAAACCAGTGTTCAAAGGCGCGCAGCATCCCCTTGACCTGCTGGAACTGCACTTTGGCTTTCTCCAGGTTTTCAGGCAATACGTAGTAGTCCAGGCTGAGAGTGCCTTGCTCACCCTGCAGGGTGTCGCCAAAATGCGTGTAGTTGGCGATGTTGACGTTGATGCCGTAGTTGTTGATCGGATTGGAAACAAACCAATCAAACGTGCGCGTCCCGTCGGGGTTATCCGTCGTGCGCCGCAGTCGGCCGTTCGATACATCCGTCAAGCCGGCCGGGACGGTGACCGAGATGGCCTGCGAATCGGGTTCGTCGTACATATGGTCCTTACAGGGCCACCAGATGCTGGCCCCCAGCCCCTGGCAGGAAGTCGCTACGAAGGGCCGCCCGGCTTCGTCCTTTTCCCAACTGAATCCGCCGTCCCAGGGCGCAAGGCGAGCGGCGAGCGGCTTACCCGAGTACCACACGGTCAGCGACTGTTGCGAGCCGACGGTCTGGGGCTTTTGCAGGATAATGAAATAGGCATTACGGCCCTTCCGATCGGTGGTAAGCGCCTGGCCATCCTGTTCCACGCGTTCGATGCGCAACGGCGGCTGGAGGTCAATTTGCAGAACCTGGTTGGGTTGCAGCACTTTGTAGCGGATTTCATTGCTGCCGCTAATATGCTTGTCCGTCGGATCGACCTTGATTTTCAGGTCATAGAAAGTTAGATCCCACCAGGCACGTTCCGGGCCAATGCTGCCCCGCAGGGTATCATCGTGGGTGAAAGCGCGCCCCTGCCCAAAGGCCGGTCGGGAGAAAAAAAGCGAGCAGAGTAAAAGGAGCGGGTAGATTTTCATACGGGCGAATTTTGTCCAAAATGACGGTTTTTTGCAGGAATAATCACTGTCAATAAGACCGGTGGGTGTATTTCAGGGGTTTACGTCGGCTCTGGAGGACTATTGCGCGTCCTTTGTCCGGCCAAAGACATCTGCCGACAAAACGAACGATCGTTTCGACTGTTTTGATCGTACATATTGTTTCGATAAAAAATACCACCGAAGATGTTTCAAAAACTTGTTTTTCCACTCGCAGCAGCCGTGGTGCTGCTCATTTCCTGCAACGCTTTTTCCGGCCAAACGGATAACAGTGTGGTCAAAGCCACCCCTGTATCCATGCCTATGGAGCCGGTAACGTACGGTACCTTAGATACCGCCACTTTTGCCTCCGGGTGCTTTTGGTGCGTAGAGGCTATTTTTGAAAGCCTGACCGGCGTGAAGGAAGCGGTTTCCGGTTATTCCGGCGGCCATACCAAGAATCCGACCTACGAAGAAGTATCCGCCCACAACACGGGACATACGGAGACGGTACAGGTGTTTTACGATCCCAAAATGATCAGCTACCAAACGCTGCTGGAGGTGTACTTCGCCTCGCAGGACCCCACCCAGGTCAACGGCCAGGGACCTGACCGCGGCGAGTCCTACCGCTCCGTTATTTTTTACCACGATGCGGCCGAGCGCGACCAGGCCGAGGCCTACAAAAAGCAACTCGATGCGTCGGGCAAGTTTTCCAAGCCGATCGCGGTCATCATCGAGCCGTTGAAAGTGTTTTATATGGCCGAGGAATACCACCAGAACTATGAAAAGCATCATCCGGAGAATCCCTACGTGCAGAATGTGTCTATTCCACGCCTCAAGCGGATGCAGGCGCAGTTTCCGAAATTGCTGAAAGGGCAGCATTAATGCCTGACTTAAGCGAATGGGAACGCGGATAAAACGGATTTTAAAATCCGCGTCATCTGCGTTTGCTTGCATCCGCGTCATCCGCGTTCCCATTCACCGGACCCAACACCTAATCCACGATCATCGCCGCGTGGTCCAGTTGCTGCTGGGCCATGCCCATGGGCAGCTCCCGGAACTCGTACTGCTGATTGCGCAGTTGCGGCCTGAACCCGGCCTCGCGGATGGCCTGCTGGATGCCGTCTGCCGTGAAGCGGAAGCGCGCGCCGGCAGCGGATACCACGTTTTCTTCGATCATGATGCTGCCAAAGTCGTTGGCGCCGGCGTGCAGGCACACCTGCGCGACCTGTTTGCCGACGGTCAGCCAGGAAGCCTGGATGTTCTGTACGTTGGGCAACATGATGCGGCTCATGGCGATCATCCGCACGTATTCGTCGCCGGAGACGGCGTTGCGGGCGCGTTTTATTTTTTTCAGGATGGTGTCCTCGTCCTGGAAGGGCCAGGGAATAAAGGCCAGGAAGCCCTTGGCGTCGGCGGGTTTTTCACTTTGCACCTGCCGCAGCGCGGCGAAATGCTCCATCCGCTCCAGGTTGGTTTCGATATGTCCGAACATCATGGTCGCCGAAGTAGTGAGGTGCAGCCGGTGGGCCGCCCGCATCACGTCCAGCCACTCCTGCCCGCCGCATTTGCCTTTGGAGATCAGGCGGCGTACCCGGTCGTCGAGGATTTCGGCGCCGGCGCCGGGCAGCGAATCCAGCCCGGCGGCTTGGAGTTCTTTCAACACGTCGTAGTGGCTCATGCCTTCCAGCTTGGCCACGTGGGCGATTTCCGGCGGCCCCAGGGCATGGAGTTTCAGGGTCGGGTACAATTCCTTTAACTGCCGGAACAGGTCGGCGTAAAACCGCAGGCCCAGGTCGGGGTGGTGGCCGCCCTGTAGCAGCAGCTGTTCGCCGCCCAGCCGGAAAGTCTCCTCGATCTTCTCTTTATATTCCTCGATGGTGGTGATATACGACTCCTCGTGGCCCGGCCGCCGGTAAAAGTTACAGAACTTGCAATTGGCAATGCACACGTTGGTCGTGTTCGAGTTGCGGTCGATGATCCAGGTGACCACGTCGCCCGGTACGTGGTGCCGGCGCATCGCATTGCCCACGTACATCAGCTCGGTCGTCGCGGCATTTTCGAAGAGAAAAACCCCCTCTTCCGGCGTAAGCCATTCATAGCGCAGGGCGCGTTGCAGTAGTTCGCTGACGTTCATGACCGGGAAGTTTCAATTTTTATTGAAAACATGAAAGCAGGGAGAAAGTTGGGAAGCAGGGTGGCTGCAAGCATAAAATTTGAGAAAGGAGTGCTCAATGCGCCTCCAGCCAGTTCTCCCCAACCCCCATTTCCACCAGGATCGGTACCCGCAGTCCAGGGATCGCCGTGGTCATTTTTTCGTGAATGATCGCCTTCAGCCGCTCCAGTTCGTCCCGGCGGGCATCGAACACGAGTTCGTCGTGGACCTGCAGGATCATGTTGGATTGTAGCTGTTGCGCTTCCATTTCCCGGTGAATATTGACCATCGCGATCTTGATCATATCAGCGGCAGTGCCCTGGATGGGCGCGTTCATGGCGGCCAGCTCGGCCCGGGCGCGCTCCAGACCGCTGCCGTTGATGTTGCGGTAGTAGCTGCGCCGGCCGAGCAGCGTTTCCACGTAGCCCTTCTCCCGGGCCATCTGCACGGTGCCGGTCATGTAATTTTTCAGGCCCGGATACTGCTGGAAGTAGTTGTCGATCAACTCCTTGGCTTCGGTGCGCTTGATGCCCAGCTGGGCGCCGATGGTGGTCGCCCCAGCGCCGTACAGGATGGCGAAGTTGATGGTTTTGGCGGCGCGGCGCTGGTCGGGCGTCACCTGGTCGAGCGGAACGCCGTACACCCGGGCGGCCGTGGCCAGGTGGATATCGATGCCCTTTTGGAAAGCGTCAAGCATCGCCTCCTCTTTGGCGATGTCGGCGACGAGACGCAGCTCGATCTGCGAATAGTCGGCGGATAAGATGACGTGGTCGGCATCGCGGGGGATGAAAGCCTCGCGAATACGGCGGCCCTCGGCAGTACGGATGGGGATGTTCTGCAGGTTGGGATTCTGGCTGCTCAGCCGCCCGGTGCTGGCCATGGCCTGGTTGAAAGAGGAATGTACCCGGCCCGTGCGCGGATTGATCAGCGCCGGCAGCGCATCGATGTAGGTGCTCTTAAGTTTCATCAGGCCACGGTGCTGCAGGATGTCGGCGGCAATGGGGTGACTGGCGGTCAGTGAAGAAAGCATTTCCTCATCGGTCGAGTACTGGCCGCTCTTCATTTTCTTGCCGGGATAAGGAATTTTCAGGCGGTCGAACAAGGCTTCCCCTACCTGCTTGGGGCTGCCGACGTGGAAATTAAAGCCCGCTTTTTCAATGATGCTTTTTTCCAGGTCCACGATAATGGCGCCCAGCTCGACGGAGTATTCCTTCAAAAAATCCGGGTCGATGCGCACCCCGGCGTGCTCGATGGCGGCCAGCACGCTGACCAGCGGCGTCTCTACTTCGCGGAAGAGTTTGAGCACGTTCTCTCCGCCGGCCGCGAGTTTCGGGGCCAGCACGTCGTGGAGCCGGAGGGTGATGTCGGCGTCCTCCGCAGCGTATTCCTTGATGGCTTCCACCGGCACGTCGCGCATATTGCCCTGGGCGGCGCCTTTTTTGCCGATCAGATCCTCGATCTTCACGGTCGCGTAGTCGAGCAGGGTTTCCGACATGTAATCCATGCCGTGGCGGCGGTTTTCCGGCTCCAGCAGGTAGTGGGCCAGCATGGTATCGAAGAAAGGTCCGCGCAGGGCGACGCCGTAATTTTTCAATACAATGGCGTCGTACTTCAAGTTTTGACCGATCTTTTCAATGACTTCATTTTCAAAAAGCGGCCGGAATTCTTCCACTACCTGTTGCGCCGCTTCGCGCTCCGGCGGGATGGGCACGTACCAGGCTTCGTAGGCCTGCAGGGCAAAGGAAAAGCCGACCAGATCTGCGCGCGCGGGTTCCAGCGCGGTGGTTTCCGAGTCGTAGCAAAAAGCGGGTGCAGCGCCCAGCCGGGCGATGAGTGCGGCGCGGGTGTCGGGCGTATCGGCCAGGTAGTACTGGTGATCGGTGTTGGTAATGTTGCGGCTGGCGTGGCCAAAGTTGCCGCCATCGGCTGCGGGGGCTGCGGTTTCGCGCATCGCATCGTCGCCAAACAGGCTGCCTTGTGTGCCCCCCGCAGTCGTTTTTACATTTGCGCCCATGTCCTCGCGCACGGGCGCCGCCGGCGGTCCTGCCAGCGGGTGACGAAGAATGGCGTCGGCTAAACTCCTGAATTCCAGTTCTTTAAAAATCTCGATCAGTGCTTCCCGGTCAAAAGGCTCGATCTCGTAGTTCTCGTCCTTGAAGTGAATGGGGGCATTGGTATCGATGGTCGCCAGCCACTTGGACAGGATGGCTTTGTCGCCGTGCGCCCGGACGATGTCCTGTTGTTTGCCCTTGAGTTTATCCACATTGGCGATCAGGTTTTCCACCGTATCGAATTCCTCCAGCAGTTTCGTAGCTGTTTTTTCGCCGATGCCGGGCAGGCCGGGGATGTTATCCACGGAATCGCCCATCAGCGCCAGCATATCGATCACCTGCTCCACCCGCCGGATACCCCAGCGGTCGCAGACCTCTTTCACGCCCCAGATCTCCACGTCGCTACCCTGGCGGCCCGGTTTATAGAGCTTGATGCGGTCGTCGACCAGCTGGCCGAAGTCCTTGTCGGGCGTGACCATGAAGACTTGGAAGCCTTCCTTTTCGGCCTGTTTGGCGATGGTCCCGATCACATCGTCGGCTTCATAATTGTCCACGCAGCAAACCGGGATGCGCATCGCCTTGCAGATGCGTTTAATCCAGGGAATGGCCATGCCGATGTCTTCGGGTTGCGCCTCGCGGTGGGCCTTATAAGGCTCATATTTTTCGTGACGGAAGGTGGTCGTGGTGGGGTCCAGCACCACGGCGATGTGGGTGGGTCCGGCGTGCTGCATCATGTCCCACATGGTGCGCATGAAGCCCTGAATGGCCGACACGTTCCAGCCCTTGGAATTCGTGAGGGGCCGGCCGATGAAGGAGAAGTGGGCGCGGTAGATGAGGGCGTGGCCGTCGAGGAGGAAAAGTTTTTTTGCCATGGGGCAAAATTAACACGATTCACAGAAGGCCGGTCAAATCCTGATGATCCGATTGCCCATAAAAAAAAGACCGGGCAGCCTGTCTGGAGGCTGCCCGGTCGCTGGGCGTTTTTCCAAAGCGGTTATTTCAATCTGATCACCGGATGGAGCTTGAAAGTACCGTTCCCCTGTGCTTTCACCGATTCGGCAGCGTCGAAGTCGAGGAGGATGGTGTTGATGTCCTGCGCCAGGTCTTTATCAATCTTCACTTTCAGGCCGGATTGTTGTGCGCTGGGCGTTTCGAGCGGATACAAAACACTATCCAGCATCACCGAATTGTTGGGGCCCAGTATGAAGCGCACTTCCTTCAGCGTGACCGCCGGGACCGGTCCGTAGGCCAGCAACGTATCGATGCCATTTTGAAAATCGAGGAGGTTGTAAATGCCCAGATTGGTCTGGAGCGAGAGCCACTCGGCAGTATCCTGCGAGGTTTTGACCCTGATTTCACGGATGTCGACATTGACTTGCTGATAATCGCCGGGGCCATCGGTGAGGCGGATGCGGAGGGTGGTCTGGTCGGCGTCTTTTTTACAAGCCACAAAGCCCATCGCCATGGCGAAGGCAGCCAGGAGAAAAATGGATTTTTTCATAATGTGACTAATTTTAAATCGGATTTAGAAATGAACCCGACTAACGATTTTCGGCGCCCCCATATTTCCGGCGGCGGGGGAGTTTAAACGGCAGATGCTGATTTAGCCGGGAATACAGGTTTTTTTCTACCTGTTTTGGGGTAGCGTGGAGCGCGTATGTACGTTTCAGTACCGGGCCGGCGTAAAATAACCCCCTGTTTCCTGCTAATCCGGCAGATGAGGTTTTTCCCACAAATTCCCCGCTAAAAGCCCTACCTTTGCCGTCCTTTAAAAAAATCGACGTACTCTTTTGATTGTCAACTGATTGCGCTGTCTGCATCCCGAATCTTTCTCTCTAATCTTGCCCGGTCTGTGGAACGAGTGCAAATAGTGGCCGCCCCGGCTTTACCCAACGACCATGTGGTCATCCTGGCGGACAAGAGCCGCCTGGACCAACTGGACCCCCTACTGACGCCTGCGGAAATCCTTTTCCTGCGCCAATGCGTTGGTCGTGAGGTATACAATTTTTTTTTCGCACGGGCGGAAGGGTCCGTTTTCGTCCGACTGCTGAAAATCGACAAAGAACCGGCCTTGGCCCTGGAGGCAGCTCGGTTGGCCGGCAACGAAATGTTGCGCGATCTGCGGCAATACAAGTTGGAGAGCGTTCGGATCCATAATTGCTGCGCCGAAAACCGGGCGCTGGCCTTTGCGGAAGGGATGGCGCTGGGCAGCTACCAATTCCTGAAATACTTCAGCCAGCCCGAAAAAAAGGCCAAGATCCTGCGGGAGATCCGGCTGGAGAGCAGCCTCGCCACCGCTGCGGAAATCGACGAACTGAACGCCCTGCTGGGAGCCGTTTTCCTGACCCGTGATCTGGTCAACGAACCTTACTCGCACCAGGGCGCCGAACAGCTGGCGCAGTCGCTGGAAGAAATCGGCGCAGAATGTGGCTTTACCGTCGAAACATTGGGCCAGGAAAAAATAGAGACGCTGAAAATGGGTGGTCTGCTGGCCGTGAACCGGGGCAGTCCCACCCCGCCGCAATTTTGCATCGCCGAGTGGAAACCAGCCGATGCCAAGAACGCCAAACCGATTGTCCTGATCGGCAAGGGGGTGGTGTTCGATACCGGCGGCCTCAGTCTGAAACCCACCGAAGGCATGGACTACATGAAATGCGACATGGGCGGTGCGGCAGCGGTGGCCGGCATCCTGGCGGTAGCAGCCCGCACCCAACTGCCCGTCCACCTGATTGGACTGATCCCCATCACCGACAACCTCATTGGCGCCGGCGCCTTCGCTCCCGGCGACGTCGTCACCATGTACTCCGGCAAGACCGTGGAGATCATGAACACGGATGCCGAAGGCCGGCTGCTGCTGGCCGATGCCCTGCACTACGCCAAAAAGTACGATCCGGCACTGGTGCTGGACTTCGCTACCCTGACCGGCGCTGCCGTACGGGCCTTGGGCAGCCAGGCCATTTGTTACATGGGCACTGCGCCGGACAGTATAAAGCAGGATCTCCAGGCCAGTGGCTGGGCCACCTACGAGCGTCTGGTGGAACTTCCCTTGTGGAAGGAATACGGAGAAGAGCTGAAGAGCAATATTGCCGATCTGAAAAATCTGGGTTCCGGCAATGCGGGCATGATCACCGCCGGCAAGTTTCTCGAACATTTCATCGGAGATTATCCGTGGCTGCACCTGGACATCGCCGGGCCGGCCTATCTTCGCACTGCCAATGGCTACCGTACCAAAGAAGGGACCGGCGTGGGGGTGCGCCTAATGTATGATTTCCTGAAAAAACAATATTCTTGAAGCGGGTTCAGCGGGGTTTAGCGGGTGTAGCCAGTGTAGTCTAAACCCCGCTAAACATCCTCTATCCCCTCTAAACATTTTAAAAAAATGAGCAACATAACCATCGGCATTTCCTGTGGCGATATCAACGGTATCGGCCTGGAAGTTGTCCTGAAAGCGCTGACTATCAAGAATATCGGGGCCAAATACCAGCTGGTCATCTATGGCAGCACCAAAGTAGTGGCTTACCACAAGAACATTATTTCCCAGGAAAATATCCAGTTTCATTCCATCCAGACGGCCGCGGAAGCGCAGGCGGGTCGGATCAATATTATCAACTGCTGGCCCGACAACGTCAATATCACGCTGGGCAAGGCCACCGATCTGGGCGGCAAATGCGCCTACGAAGCGCTCGAACGGGCAGTGAAAGACCTGAAAGCCGGAGAAATAGATGCCCTGGTGACCGCCCCCATCCACAAAAAGGCCATGCAGCTGGCCAATTTTCCTTTTGTTGGTCATACCGAATACATCACCAATGAGTTCAAAGCCAAAGAATCGCTGATGCTGATGGTCTCCGATAACCTGCGGGTAGGCCTGGTGACCAACCACCTCCCGATCCGGGAAGTGGCGGCAGCGATCACGAAGGAAAAGGTGCTGCGCAAACTCCTGATCATGGCCGAAACCCTGCGCATTGATTTCGACATTCCCCGCCCTACCATTGCCGTTTTCGGGCTGAATCCCCATGCCGGCGACGAAGGGGCGATTGGGGACGAAGATGAAAAGATCATCCACGCAGCCATTGAAGAAGCTAAAGCCAAAGGCATTATGGCCTTCGGACCCTATCCTGCCGACGGGTTCTTCGGTTCCGCCCAGCACCTCAAATTCGACGGCCTGCTGGCCATGTACCACGATCAGGGCCTGGTACCATTCAAGGCGCTTTCGTTTGGCGCCGGGGTCAACTACACGGCGGGTCTGGCCGCCGTGCGCACTTCACCCGATCACGGAACGGCTTACGATATTGCCGGCAAAGGCGAGGCGGATGAAAGTTCCTTCATCAAAGCACTTTATCTTGCTGCCGACATCGTGCATAATCGCACGGAATATCTGGACATGCATGCCAATTCGATCGAACGCCGCAAGCAGAAAGCGCTCGTCAGTGAAACGGGCGAAGATGAAGTGGTCGAGGATGTGATTCCGGAAGAATGATTTTTTTTACCGACTATTGTCGGTAAAAAGCGCTTGGTGAAGGGCTGACTGTCCGGCACAAATAATAAACAATTCAAAACGAAAGACTTATGAATGCCATTCTCGGCATTGATGTGGGTGCATCCGGCATCAAGGGCGCTTTAGTAAATCTGGAACAGGGCAAATTGCATGGGGAGCGGTTTCGAATACCCACGCCCCAGCCCTCCACCCCTGAAAACCTGGGGGCGGCCTTCGCCGAAATGGCCGAGTTTTTCAACTACCAGGGCCCCATCGGCTGCGGATTTCCCGCCATCGTGAAAAATGGCGTATCGCTGTCGGCGGCCAATATTGATTCCAGCTGGATAGACACCGACATCGAAGCCGTCTTTGGTAAGGCGACAGGCTGTCGGGTACTGGCGACCAATGACGCGGACGCAGCCGGTATTGCCGAAATGCGCTATGGGGTCGGCAAAGGCGAAAAGGGGCTGGTGCTCCTGATCACCATCGGTACCGGCCTGGGCTCCGCCCTGTTTTACCAGGGCGAATTGATACCGAATACCGAATTGGGGCACTTGCTGTGGAAAAACGGTAAATCGGCGGAACTGTATTGTTCTTCCGGTGCCCGGGAGCGGCTCAAGATCAGTCGGAAAGACTGGGCCGTCCGGTTCAATGAATACCTGTTGCACCTGGAGCGTTTGTTTTCGCCCGACCTGTTCATCCTCGGCGGTGGCGAAAGCAAATTTTTTGAAGTCTATAAATCGCTGCTGCATACCCAGACCCGCGTCATTCCCGCTAAGTTGCTGAACAATGCCGGTATCATCGGCGCGGCTGCCTACGCCGCCGGGAAGCTGTAGGCGAAAAAGTCCTCGTTATTCCTCCTCCACCGGTACGACCTGCCGGCTTTCGCTTTCTTTGGCATCCAGGGCACGGTCGCGCCGGCGCTTCTCTTTGGCCGAGACGATGATGCTGATTTCGTACAGAATAAACAGCGGTAGAGAAACCAGGATTTGCGACATCACGTCCGGCGGGGTGATCACGCCGGCAACGACGATGATCGCCACAATGGCGTGGCGACGATAGCTGCGCAGGGCTTTCGGCCCGATTACCCCGATTTTGGTCAGAAAATAGGCGACAATCGGCATTTCGAAGATCAGGCCGGTGGGCAGCGTGAACATCGTCATGTAAGAGACGTATGAATCGAGGGTAGGCGACACATCCAGGCCCTCTACGGTGTAGCTGGCCAGAAAACTGATGGAAAACGGAGCGATGATAAAGTAACCAAACAGATTGCCCAATAGAAAAAGTCCGGAGCACACGAACACCACGCCGGTAGCGGCCTTCCGTTCGCTTTCCAGCAAACCCGGGCGCACGAATTTCCAGAACTCCCAAAAAATGTACGGAAAGGCACAAACCACGCCCAGGCAGAACGAAATGTACATGTGCGACATGAGCGCCTCTCCCAATTCGCGGGTAATCACATTGAACTTGGGCGGCGTAAAACAAATTTTATTACCCAGACCCACCCAGTTGGAAAAGCTACACATGATGCGATAAGTCGGAAAGTTTGGGTCGCGCGCGCCGAACACCAGTTTATTAAACACCAGTTCCTTGTTGCTCAGAAAATAAATGGCAAATATGGCAATGGCCAGCACGGAGCGCAGGATATGCCGTCTTAACTCGGAAATGTGGTCAAAGAAAGTCATCTCACCGCGTTGCGCTTTCAGGCGCTCGACTTCATGCTGCTGATCGAGAGGCATAGGATATTCAGGTTAAAAACGCCATTGGCAATGTTTTTGCACGTCGTGCCAGACCGCCAAAGGTAGAAGGTTCAATAAGAGCGGGCGAAGTTTATCCCAACTAAATCCGGCTGACCAATACCTGCGGTGCGCGGGCACGGGATTAAATTGTACAATCACCACCGGCGGCGGCCATTATTTTGCCCAACTTTACAGCTCTTTTTTGACTTGCTTTCGGGCAAAGAAGTAATCCACCGCATCAGCATACGTGTACAAACCGATCCTAGTTTCATGAAGTTTTCTTTGTTAAACCTGTTTTTGTGGTCCGCCCTGACCCTCACCGCGCAGACTCCCAGTCCGAGTTCACCCAAGGGCAATTACTTCGAAGCCGGCTTTTTATTCGGATTGACCAGTTATTCCGGCGACATAACGGAGAAGGCCATCGATCTCTCGGAAATACATCCCGGCTACGGGGCGTATATGCGCTACCATTTTAATAAGTACTTGGCCACGCGCCTACACGTGTATTCGGGGGCCATATCGGGCGATGATGCTAATTCTAGTACGCTTCACGAGCGCAAAATCCGCTTTTCCTCTTCCATTGTTGAACTGGGACTGGTTGGAGAATGGTTTATGCTGGGCAGCAGTCGCTTTTCCAACACCGGTGTCCACCATTTTTCCCTGTCTCCCTATGTATTCGCCGGGATAGGCGCTACGTATGCCAATGCCGATGCCGAGTATTATGGTCCACCGGACCGGCGCAATGAAAACCTGCGGGTGCCCTTGCCCGAGGAAGGACTGAACAATAAATTTATTCTGCTGCCCATGGGCGTCGGCATCCGTGCTGACATTATGGAGCGGCTGGTCATCGGTCTGGAGGCCGGCTGGCGGCCCGTCTTTTCGGACGATCTGGATGGCATTCGGTATAATGGCAACCCGGAGAAGGGCGATTGGTACTACTTTGGCGGCATTACGGTCAGCTTCGTACTGGGCCGCCCCAACAAGCACCACCGTTAAAGCAAGCGCAAAGCCGCAGGCCAACTGCAAGCATGAAGCAAAAACAGTCGTTAACGATTTTACTGGAGGCCATTTGGTGGGTAGCGACCGCGGTCGCGGCCTTCGCGCTGGTCTATCCTATTCGCCGCAGCTTACCGGCCTGGCCTTTTCAGGGCTGGAATATTGTCTTCATCATCGTGCTGGTGACTTTTTCCCGGTACATTTTTCTGCTCCGGCACACTTTCCTGGCCAAAAGGCAGGTCTGGAAAGTGGTGGTCATCCTGCTGCTTTTTCCGCTCACCTTTCTGCTGGTCGGTGGGCTGCATGAGTTCATGACTTTTGTGGAAGAGCGTACCTGGGAGCCGCTGACGGGTACGCTGCCGCCCGCTGAAAAACGGGCCATGGAATCGTATATCTGGGGCGTAATGATCTTTTTCGGGGCCGGCAGTATTGTGGCGGCGCCGCTGTTGGCCGGCCGATTGTTCCTGTCCATCTGGCGAACGCGTAATCGCAATACGGTGTAAGGCCAGGGCAAAAGCGCAAATAAGCACTTGGCAACCGGCAACTAACCAAAGTAAAGGGCAAAAAACGGAACGTTGCCGTCTTTTGCCCTTTGCAAATGGCCCTTTGCCTATTTTTTTACCAAACTGCGCAGCACCGCTTCATCTGTTTTCACGGGATAAGCCTGGCGCAACTCCTCGATCCATTGTTTTTCCAGGTAGTCCTGGTAATCGGCTACGGCATAGCCGCGGGCTTCCTGCAGGGCTTTCGCAGTCGGCGGCTGGACGACTTCTATTTTCAGAAAAGTCGCCGTTTTGGTGCCGGCATCGGTCTTCACCGGGGTCATATCGCCGGCTTTCCAGAGCGTACCGAGGTCCTTGTTTTTGCCCTTTTCGTAGAATTTGTTCAGCACGGCCACCACGTCGGGTTTGCCCGTTTTATTGAATTTTTTCAGCACCTCCGCCGTTGGGTTTCTGGCGGCAAAGGCCCGCACTTTTTCCACCACTTTCGGATCGTCCGTCTTTACGGTATAAAAGCTGACGTCCGCACGCTCCTCCCATTTATATTTTTGGCTCAGCGCGGTCTGGAAATACTTGGCCAGGCCGATCGAATCAGTGTTGGCCCGATCCCAGACGTTTTGCTTGAGGGCTTCGAACAGCAAAATACCCTCTTCGTATTCGCGCATCAGGGATTTGAACTCCGGGTATTTGCGATCCAGCTGGCTCTCTTCGAATTGCATGGTCACTTCCTCGGTCCAGCTGGTGTAGAGTTTCTGGATGGTTTCGGCCAGGGGGTAGCCGCTTCCGCGCATCCGCTCCCGGCTGGCGCGGGCATTATATTCTTCAAAATCGGCAATGGTATAGATCTTGTCCTGACCAAAGCGCATCAATACGGTTGATGGCTTGGCAGGGTCGGGTTTCCAGCGAAAAGTATGAAACACGGTGTCTTTTTGCAGCGCCGACCATTTTTGCAGGGCCTCCGGATACTCCTGGTAACCGCCTTCGCGCTTGATACGGGTGATCATACTCTGCCGGGCCACTTCATTGCGGCTGTCGCGTTTCACCCGATCGGTCAGACCGCGCTTCACCGTTTCGTAGGCGCCGATGGGCCGGTGGCTTACCCGTTTGATAATATGCCAGCCGATGCTCGACTCGACGGGGGCGGAAAAGTCGCCGTCTTTCTGCAGGCTGAAGGCAGCATCCTCAAAGTTTTTCTGGTACCGGTTAATGCCGAAGAAGCCGATGTAACCACCCTTGGCAGCCGTCGCTTTGTCGTCGGTGTAGCGGGTCACCAGGTCCTCCCATTTTCCCCCGGCTTTCAGGGCCGTGTATATACTGTCTGCGCGCAGTTTGACCTGCACGTTTTGTGCTTCATTAGTGCTCTTGCGCAGCAGGATCTGCGATACCTCCACTTCACCGCGCGCGGGCCGGAAAGCATTGACCCGGACCAGGTGATAGCCCGAAGTGGTGCGGATGGGTCCCAGGGTTGTCCCGGGTTTGGCAGCGTAAATCGCCTTCTCCATGGCGTAGTAACCATCGGGCAGCATAGCGGTGATGAAGCCCAGGTTGCCCCGGTTTTCCTTCACGCTTTTATCCTCCGAACTGTCCAGCGCCATTTTATCAAAAGCAGTACCCGCATTGATCTTCCGCAGCCAGTTCAGCGCCCGGTTATAAGCGCGCAGGGTGTCGGCCGGCTTGGCATTGCGGTCGCTCAGCACGAGAATGTGGCTGATATCGACGTCCTGCAGCATCCGGTCATAGGTTTCCCGGATGAGTTTATCGGTTACCTCGCGGTCCACCAGATAGGAATTGGCCAGCTGGCGGCGATAGCCGTCGAGCTCGCTGCGCAGGGCGCTGATCGTGTCCAGACGCATATCGTGGGCACGCTGCACTTTTAGTTTGAATTTGGTATACAGGTCCAGGTATTCGCGCAGGGAAGGCTCGGAAAAGTCGGCTTTATCCTGATTGGTCTTGCTGTAGATGTAGGTAAATTCGGAGGCCGTCACCGGGTTGCCATTCACCGTGAACAACACGGGATCTGGCGTCTGGGCAGCTGTTTTGTCTGAAAAAAGGAGCCACAGACAAAGGGGGGCAAAGAGGTATTTGATCATGATATTTGAAAAAGAATTTGATTTTTATGTTAATAGGCGCAAAAAGGTGGGCAAAGTTAGAAACGAGTGGCCAAAACGCCGGACGGCCATTCGTATTTTATTATCGTTAACAGCAAAGGGATAAAACGGGCAAAGCCGCCTATCCGGCGCTGGAAGGGCGAAAATCCCGGGCTTGCATGGTCAGGCTGCGTTCTCCGCGCCACTGCTCTTCGCGCAGGTTGAAGACCACGTCGAAAGGCCGTCCACGCACCTGCTCGAAGACATCGCCGATGCCGAAGCCGATGCCGGAAAAAATAGCCTGCCCATCCAGGTGCCGTAAGGATAGCCGCACGTGGTTGTTGTCCAGGCGGCGGCTGTGGCCGGTGTCCACTACCTGTTCGGCGCAAAACACCGGCGTCCGGTTCATCGGCCCGAAAGGTTCGAACTGCCGGAGAGTTCTCCAGAATTTGGTGGTCAGGTCGTCCAGACGCACGTTGGCGCAGATGTCCACCATCGGTGTTTCCTGTTCCAGGGTCAGTCGTTCCTGTACAATTTGCTCGAAGCGCTCCGTAAAAGCCGGGACGTTATCCACCGGCATTTGCATGCCGGCGGCATACGCATGGCCGCCATAAGTATAGAACAGGTCTTCACACTGCTGCAAAGCCGCATACAGGTCAAAGCCGCGCACCGACCGTGCCGATCCGACCGCCCGGTCACCGCTCTGCATCAGTACGATGCTCGGGCGGTGAAAGGTCTCCACCAGCCGGCTGGCCGAAATGCCGATGACCCCCTTGTGCCAGCCGGCATCGAACAGCACGATGCTTTTACGGAGCTCCCAGTCGGGCAGGGCGCGAAAACGCCGTTCCGCCTCTTCGGCCATGTGCTGATCGATGGTACGCCGTTCGCGATTACGCTGCATCAGGCGGCCCGCACTGTCCATAGCCGCATGCCGCTCTGTAGACAGCAACAGGCGCACTGCATCGCGGGCGTCGCCGAGGCGGCCGGCGGCATTGATGAGCGGGCCCAGACCGAATACAACGTCGGTGATGGTCAGCGGAAAAGGCCGGTTGACGCGATTCAGCAAGGCCCACAGGCCAAGCCGGGGTGAATGGTTGAGCCTTTTAAGGCCATAATAAGCCAACGTCCGGTTTTCGCCGGTGATCGGCACGATATCGCAGGCAATGCTGACGGCGACCAGGTCCAGCAGTTCGTCCAATTCTTCGACGGGCATATTATGGTGCATCGCGAAGGCCTGGGCGAGTTTGAAGGCCAGTCCGCATCCGCTCAGCTCCCCGTAAGGATAAGTACAATCGGAGCGTTTGGGATCAAGGGTCGCCACCGCGTCGGGCAGGCCCCCTTCGGGCAGGTGGTGGTCGCAGATGATAAAATCGATGCCATAGGACTTGGCCAGCGTCACCGCCACGTGGGCCTTGATGCCGCAGTCCATGGCGATCACCAGGCTGCAACCCGTCTCGCGGGCGTATTCCACGCCGGCCAGGCTCACGCCATAACCCTCTTTCTGGCGGTCGGGCAGGTAGTAGTCCAAGTGGGTGTAGAAGCCGGAGAGAAAAGAATACATCAGGGCTACGCTGGTGGTGCCGTCTACATCATAGTCCCCGTAAAGCAGAATGCGCTCGTTGCGCTGCATCGCCAGGTCCAGCCGTTCGACAGCAGCCTGCATATCGCACATATCGTAGGGATTATGCAGATCGTCCAGGGAGGGGCGAAAAAAATGCCGGGCTTCCTCGTAGGTGGTAATACCGCGTTGCAGCAGTAGCCGGCAAAACAGGGGGTCGATCCCCAGGGCTTCGTGCAGGTGTTGCAAAGCAGGTTCTTCGACGGGGAGCAGATGCCAGTGGGGAGCGTGCATTTTCAGCATGGTTTTGGAATGCGAAGATAACCTTTCCGGGTAATTTTCTGCTTTCCGGCGCCTGGCAGGCTGTATTGAGCCCAAATGACGAATTTGCCTTTTTTTCATTTATGGAACAGCCGCCGCATAGCGGACGATCGTACTTTTGCCGGCCACTACCCACTAAGTCACTTTTTACCCACCATGATCCAACGTATTCAGTCCATTTTTCTACTGCTCGCCTCCGGCTCCATTTTCGGACAGTTCGGGTTACCCTATCTGCAAACGCCACTGAACGATCCGTCGCGGACCCTCCCCGTGCTGGCCGACGGCGTATTCAATCCATTCGATAACATCGGCCTGCTCGGCCTGACCGTACTGGCCGGCCTGGCTTCGCTGCTGGCCATTTTCCTGTTTCGGAACCGCGCTTTGCAAACCCGTTTCACCATCGGCGCTTTACTGGCCTCCGGGCTGCTGCTGGCCCTGGCGGGCTTTACGGCTTACAATACGCTGGCGTCATTGCCGCCGAACGGGTCCGCTCAGTACCAGGCGGGCTTGGCCCTGCCAGTGGTCGCCCTGGTTTTCCAGTGGCTGGCGGGGCGGTCGATCCGGAAGGATGAAAAGTTGGTCAGGTCGATGGACCGGCTGCGGTAGGGCAGACTTTAGTGGGCGAATGCATATGCGGTACCTCTACGCCTGTTTCAAAATGAACGCTGCGTCCATTTGCAAAATACCGCTGGTTTCGGTGCTACGCACTTCCTGCCCCCACCGCTGGCTATTTATACCGACGCTTTGCCCCGCTCGGGCGCCCAGGCTAATTAGTTACCTCTTTTCATAGCATTTCGGCGGCTAAACTCGCCGGTACAGGCCTGCTCACCGCACCGCACACCGCAGCATTTCCTCCCCCTCGATCCAGCCTTCCAGCACGTCGCCCGGCTGCACCGGGCCGACGCCGGCCGGGGTGCCGGTGAAAATGTAGTCGCCTTTGAACAGGGTGAAGTAGCGGGAAATGTGGCAAATCAGCGTGTCGAAGGGAAAAAGCAGGTCGCGGGTGTGGCCGTCCTGTACGATCTCGCCGTTCTTTTTCAATTGAAAATGAATGTCCTGCGCGTTTTGTAACTCCTCCAGCGGTACGAAGCGGCTGAGCGGCGCGGAGCGATCGAAACCTTTGGCGATTTCCCAGGGATGGCCTTTTTTCTTGAGCTGATCCTGCAGATCGCGGGCGGTGAAGTCGATGCCGAAAGCCACCGCATCGTAGTAGCGGTGCGCAAACTCCGGCTGCACGGAACGGCCGTTTTTAGCTACGCGCAGCACGATTTCGCCCTCGTAATGCAAGTCCTGCGTAAATTCCGGGTAATAGAACGGCTTATTCCCCACCAGCAGCGCCGTCGGAGGCTTCATAAAAATGAGCGGCTCCGACGGTACGGGGTTGTTGAGCTCTTTGGCGTGGTCCGCATAGTTGCGGCCGATACAGAATATTTTCATGGGCAGTTATTTGTCGGTCGGGTGCTTTTTATGGGCCAGTAATTTCTCGATGGTTCCGGCCACGCGGCGGGTTCGGGTTTCCGGTCTTTTCGCTTCGTCGATCCACTGTACGTATTCCTTGCGGTGGGTGTAGGAGAGTTTTTCATAAGCCGCATGGGCTTCGGGCGCCGTGGTGAGGGCGGCCGCCAGATCGCCGGGCAGGTCCACTGAGCGTTCCTTCGTATCGCGTTCCAGCCGGATATGCACCGTATCGCCCGCCTTCTTACCGATTCGCGCCTTCAGTTCTTTCCGGATGCCTAGAAAATGGCAGTGGCCGCCCATGTTGGTTAGCAGCCCCCGGTGCGGCACATCATCGTACATGATCTTCACCTTGACGTTGCCCCGCGTACCAAACATTTCCTGCACGTTAAAAGGAAAATCCACGTAGAGCATTGTGCTGTGTTCGCCTTGCTGCAGGATGGCGGTGAATTCGATTGTTTCGTTCATTGTCGATGGATCGTGGTTGGTTTAGAGGGGTTTAGTTTTCAATCGAGGTAGTTAGAGCGATCACCTTTTCTCTAAACTCGTTACGTTGAATACAGAAATGAAATAATGAACTTGTTGCGTGTTAATAATCAGACACTTATGGTTTTAAACCCACGAATGAATTCGTGGGTTGATTTCACAACATCCTGATTGTCAATGCGCAACAAGTATAATTTGTAACCTCCTTCTAAACCCGCCTCCCGTCAGCCGGATCGGCTAAACCTTTTCCACACTGCCCGCCCGATCTGCCCGGTCAGCTGTTCCACATAGTAACTGCCCGCTGCCGGGTCGGCCGGCTGATCGAAACCGCTTTCCATTTTCAGCAGGTGCTGCACGTTGCGGG
>JBKJKS010000236.1:0-3385 GCA_046597295.1 Saprospiraceae bacterium | reverse complement strand
CGCCGACGGTGCCGCCCAGTTCGGTGATGACGATATCGTATTGTCCGGTCTGGCCCAACAGCAGCATCCGCCGCTTGATCTCGTCGGTGATGTGCGGAATGATCTGCACCGTTTTGCCCAAATAGGCGCCTTCGCGCTCCTGATTGATCACGGTCTGGTACACGGCGCCGGTGGTCACATTATTGGCCCGGGAGGTTGGCGTGTTCAGAAAGCGCTCGTAGTGGCCTAAGTCCAGGTCGGTCTCGGCGCCGTCGTCGGTCACGTAGCATTCTCCATGCTCATAGGGATTGAGCGTGCCGGGGTCCACGTTGATGTAAGGGTCGAATTTTTGAATGGTGACGGAAAATCCGCGGGCTTGCAGCAGTTTGGCCAGTGAGGCACAAAGAATCCCTTTTCCGAGCGAAGAGGTGACACCGCCCGTAACAAAAATGTATTTCGTCATAGTATTTGGCTGAAATCGTTACGGGATGCAAAGGTACACCAGTTTATGCAATTGCCCGGCCCGTTTGCATCCTTCTTACTACTTTTGGCGGTCGCCGATTGGCGCGCTGATGCATGCTGAAATTTCGCCGCCCGAATCCATCCGAACCCCTGACCGACGAGCAACTGCTGGCCGACTACGTCCGGCAAGGCGCCACGCAGGCCTTGGGACAGCTGTACGAACGGTATATGCCCATGGTGTACGGGGTCAGTCTGAAAATATTGAAAGACCCCGGCCTGGCGGAGGATGCGGTCATGGCGATCTATGAAGAACTGACGCGGAAGGTGCGCGAACATGCGGTGGAAAGCTTCCGGGGCTGGTTGTACGTACTGGCGCGCAACCACTGCCTGATGGAATGGCGCAAACGGCACCGCCGACCGACCGACCTGCACCCGCCGGAGGATATGAGCCGGTACGATGCCGTGGAGGCCGCTTTCGAAGTGGAGTTACCCAGTACGGGTACGCCGCTGGAAAAATGTCTGGGTACGCTTCCGGAATTACAACGACAGAGCGTGCAGTGGTTTTATTACGAAGATAAGTCGTACAAAGATATTGCCGATCTGCTGGTGGAAGAAGTCGGAAAAGTGCGTTCTTATATTCAGAACGGCCGGCGAAATTTGCGGATCTGTCTGGAAAAAACACCGGAATGAATTATGAATTATGAATTATGAATTATGAATTATGAATTATGAATTATGAATCTAGTGTTATCAACCTTTATAAACCCTTATAAACCAATTAATTAACCCTTATTAACCAATTCATCAACCCTTTCTGCTCATGACCTCTCCTTCATCGGATGACCAACGGTTTCTGGAACTGCTGCAACGCTGGCAATCGGGCGATTTCACTCGCTTGGATGAACAGGTTTTGCGCAGCCTGACCGAATCAGACGACTTCCGCCGCGAGGCGATGGAGGGATTCCTGGCATTGCCCGAAGCCGAACATACCGAACGGCTGACCGCGCTGCGCTGGCGGCTGGGCGCCGTTCGTCCCCGGACGCGGGTACTGGCCATGCCCCAGATGATGGCCATAGCCGCCGCTTTACTGGTGCTGGTGGCCGCCATCTGGTTTTTCCCACGCGCTGCGGAAGAGTCGTCCGCGCCTTTGGCGCAAACGTCCGAAGCAACGCCCGGCGCTGCCGATCAGGCGCCGGTGCTGCCGGAGACGGAAACACCGACGTCCGCCTCTGATGCAATAGCCGAATCGGCCCCCCGGATGCGGACGGAGGAAGACGCCGCCACATCGCCCGCAACAAAAGTGCGCCCTTCCGCTCAGCAGAACGCTACCGGAAATGATGACCTGGTCATTACCCAGGAAACGGAACAGTCCAGCGCTACCCCACCCGTCCAGGAACCGGCCCCCACCCTGGCGACGCCACCACCCGCCGCCCGTCCGGCCACCGAACCGCCGCGTGACCGGTCCGCTGCCCTGGGCAAAGCGAAATCGGCCGCCAAACCCGCCGCACCAATGGCCGACACGACCGATCTCGCCTGGAACGACACGGAAAAGAAATCCGACCTGACAAAGCTGCAACGCGAAGTCCGCGCCGAGCGGATGGGTCCCGTGCAAAGCGAACCGGCCGAAGGCTGGGCGGCCTTCAGCGAGTACCTGCGCCAGAATGCCCGGCTCACCCCGGAAGCCCGCGACCACAACGTGAGCGGAACGGTGCGCGTACAATTCAGCGTGAGTGCCAATGATGAACCGCAAAATTTCATCGTGCTGCGTTCGCTGGGCTACGGCTGCGACGAAGAGGCCAAACGCCTGATCCAGAACCGGGAGTGGGTGCGCGGCCAAAACCCCCTGGTCACGGTAGAAGTAAAGTTCGTACGCTGACCGGCCGGTTAATGCCGGAGCGCATTACTTTTGGGCATGTTTTTCCAACGTATGCTGCACTGGCTCCGGCAGCCTTTTCCCTTGCTCGACGATCCCCGGCACATTTGGCGGATGGCTCTGGTGGGTTTCCTGTTCGTCACGTTTTTCCTGTTTTTCTTCGAACCCTTCGGCGTAAAAACCGAGCCGGGACAGTCCGGCGTCTGGTTCCGCATCTGTGTGGAGTACGGCAGCGTGACGTTCGTCACGCTACTGGCCTGGGGATGGATCACCCAACTGTTACCCCATATTTTTCAGGAGGAAAAATGGAATGTCGGAAAAGAAATCGTGGCCAATCTGCTGTTGGTCACCCTGATCGCGCTGGCGAACTTGTTTTACACCCATTTTCGGTACGGCATGCCCTTGAATGGGCGGACCGTTTGGAACTGGCAGCTCATCACCTGGGGCGTTGGCATTTTCCCGACCCTGTACGGGGTGTTCCGCAAACAAATGCGGCTGATGCAACGCTACCAGACGGAGGCCGTTTCGCTGTCGGAAAAAATTGACCATCAGCAGCAGGACCGTTCGGGTAGTCCTGTGGCTGCCTCCCTGCCGCAGGTTGTGCTCCAGGGTGATAATCAAGGCGAAATGCTCCGCCTGCCGGCCGATCAAATCCACTATCTGGCTGCCGCCGACAATTACGTGCAGGTTTTTTACTTCGAAAACGGGCTAATGAAAAGCCGGATACTACGCACTACCCTAAAAAAAATGGAGGATGCTTTGGCGGACCATCCGCAATTCTTCCGTTGTCACCGCACCTACCTGATCAACCTGGATAAGGTGCAGCAAGTGAGTGGTAATGCCCAGGGCTATCGGCTACAACTGCAAGGCCTGGAAGAGACCGTGCCGGTGTCGCGCAATTTGAACGCGGTAATCCAGTCGCGCTTCGGCAATGCGGATCGGGCGGATGTGCACGGATAAACACGGACTTTAAAATCCGCGCAGATCAGCGTGCAATCGCCCGATCCGTGTTCCCGTCTACCCCAAAACCATTCGTTTCGCCCCTTTTTTTTGCATTCCACCCCAAAAACT
>JBKJKS010000192.1:0-3574 GCA_046597295.1 Saprospiraceae bacterium | reverse complement strand
CGAGCACATCCTGCCATAACGTGGCCAGCGTAGTTTCTGTTTCGTTGGGTGGCGCTACGTAGCCACCACTTACCAACTCTCCTGCCTCAGGGTCGGGCAGTGCTTTCCTGTCTACCTTGCCATTGGCTGTCAATGGCAGGCTTTCCACTTCCATCATCATCGATGGGATCATGTACTCAGGTAAACGCTCCTTTAAATAACCTGTTATCTCCTCGCGATCAAACGATCCCTCACCTACTACATAGGCTACCAGACGTTTGTTGCCCTGCTTGTCCTCACGGGCAAGTACCACTGCCTGGCTTACCAATGTGCATTGTTGTAAAATGCTCTCTATCTCCCCTAACTCGATACGGTACCCTCTTATCTTTACCTGGTCATCGGCACGACCAATGAACTCTATGTTCCCGTCGGGTAAATACTTTACCAGGTCGCCTGTCTTGTACATCAGCGATCCTGACTCGCTGTATGGATTTTCAATGAACTTCTCAGCCGTTAGCTCCCCGTTGTTTACATACCCTCGTGCCAGGCCATCGCCGGCTATATACAATTGCCCCGGTACCCCTACAGGGCACAGCGCTAAATCTTTATTCAGTACATATACTCTTGTGTTCGAAAAAGGCCTGCCTACAGGAACCGTGTGGTTGTACTGCCTGCTAAAATCTACTTTGTGCAGCAGCTTGCCAATCGTTGTCTCCGTAGGACCGTAGTGGTTAACCACCTGGCAGCCCGTGGCTTCACGACCAATCGTTTCGATCACTTCGCGCTGAAGTGCCTCACCACCAAAAACCAATAGCTTCCGCGGTAAGAGCAACTCTCCATCGGGGCTTAAGGCCTTCCAGTGCGACGGAACAATCTTTAAACAATCTATCCGGTTGTCGCTAAAGTAATCGTGCAGGTATTCTATGTTGCTTACCTGCTCCTTTGAAAAAATATGAAGTGCACCCCCTGTTAGTATAGATCCATATATCACCGTATTGCCCAGGTCGGTGGCTATGGTAGATACCAATGCAAAGCTTTTACATCCTTCTAACGGGGTGTTTTCTTGCAGGCCATACACATAATCTACCAGGTGGCGGTGCTCTATCATCACCCCCTTGGGCTTACCCGTTGAACCTGACGTATAAATAACATACGCCAAATGGTGGGGGAAAAGTGCTGTAGTGGGATTGGTAACCGGCTGGTTTCCTAATATATAATCTTCTACCTCTATAATGTCTATGTCGATATCCAGGTTGTGCAGCCTTGCGCTGCTGGCCTCACTGCTTACCACTATCGTGGCGCCTGTATCGGCAAGCATGTAACTGATGCGCTCGGCAGGAAAATCGGTATCCACCGGCACATACGCTGCCCCTGCTTTTAGTATCCCCAGCATACCTACCATTAGTGCAGCGCTGCGCTCTATGCACAGTGGCACCAGCGTATCTTCTTTTACTCCTCTGGCTCTCAGGTAATGGGCTAAACGGTTGGCACCGGCATTCAACTGCCCGTACGTGAGTTGTTGCCCTTCAAATACCACAGCAGTAGCGTCCGGTGTTTTAGCTGCCTGCTCCTCAAAGAGTGCAGTAACCGTTTTGTCTTTCGGGTAGGCAACTATGCTGTCGTTGAACCCTGCCAGCAACTGCTGCTGCTCGGCCACGGTAAGCATAGGCAGCTTGCCTATCTTTTGCTGCGGCGATTGTACAATAGCCTCTAACAACCCGGTATAATGAGCCGTCATACGGCCAATCGTTTCTGCCCTGTACAGGTCGGTGCTGTATTCTACTAAACCCTGTAGGCCGCCCGGCGTTTCTGTAACAAAAAAAGTAAGGTCGAACTTGGAGGCATTCGATTGGAATGGCTCTGATGATAATTCTAAATTGCCCAACTGAAGTTTGGGAACTTCGGGTGTATTGAGCATTACCAGCATCACCTGGAACAATGGGCTGCGGCTTGCATCGCGGTCTTTGATCACAGCGTCTACCACTTTCTCAAACGGTACATCCTGGTGCTCATAGGCCTCTATCATTGTCGTGCGTACCTGCTGCAGTAACCCGGTAAACGACATCTCATCGCTTACTTCGTCGCGTAAAGTCAGCGTGTTTACAAAGAACCCTACCAGGCCTTCAACTTCCTGTTGCGGACGATTGGCGATGGATGCTCCTACACTAATATCCTGCTGGTTGCTGTAGCGGTATAATAAGATCTTATAAGCTGACAATAAAACCATGTACAGGCTGGCGCCATGTTGACGGCTTAGCTCATACAACTGATCCAACAGCTTTTTATGAATATTGAAATTGGTCGACGCACCACGGCTGCTTCTTACCGCAGGCCGGCTATAATCCGTCGGTAACTGAAGGGGGGTTATGCCCTGCAGCTTTTGTTTCCAGTATTGTAGTTTGTTGTCTAAACGGGGTTGCAGGTACTGGCGCTGCCAGATGGCATAGTCGGCAAACTGTAAGGGTAAACTGCTAAGCTGCGGCTGACGACCTTGCTCATACGCACTATACAACTCTATCATCTCCTTTACCATCACGGCCATCGACCATGCGTCGGAGGCGATGTGATGCATCGTTACTACCAGTACGTGATCGTGCTGCGATAACTCAATTAAATGACCTCGCAGCATATAGTCCTTCGACAGGTTGAACGGATGCCTGTACAACTCCTGTATATACTTCCGCAAAGACTGCCTGTCGTCTCTATATGCCGATCCATCTACCATCGTAAGATGCCAGCCTGCTGCATCCCTGATCTGTTGATAGGGCTGCCCGTCTGCCTCGGCAAATACTGTTCTTAGTACTTCGTGCCGCGTGACAATCGTCTGCAGCGCTGATGACAAAGCTTCCGCATGTACCGTTCCCTTTACATTTAAAATAGATGAAAAATGGTATTGCTCGCTGCCCTCTAACTGGTCAATGAACCACAACCGCTCCTGGCTAAACGACAGCGGTATCTGAAGCGGACGTTCGCCTACTTCAATAGCCGGCAGTATCAGCCCTTTGCCCGCACCTTTGATCACTTCTGATAATTGTGCGATAGTAGGGTACAGAAACAAATCTTTGATCGCTACCTCTACCTGCAGCTCTTTCCTTAACGCTGAAGTTAATCGCATCGCTAAAAGCGAATGACCGCCCAGCTCGAAGAAGTTGTCTTCGATGCCTGCTCGTTCTATAGTAAGCACCTGCTGCCAGATCGATGCCAGCTTCGCTTCCAACTCGTTGCGTGGCGCTACATACTCCTTCGCTGTTAACTCATCTGCATCCGGCTCCGGCAACGCTCTCTTATCTATCTTCCCATTGGGAGTGATCGGTAACTGATCTAACTCTACCCACAGCACAGGTACCATGTACGACGGTAACTTGCTATGCAAATACTTGCTGATGGATTGCCTGTCTCCGTGCGGCTGCAATACCACATAACCTACCAGCCGCTTGTTGCCCGAACCATCGTCCCTGGCTAACACCACCGCCTGGCTTACCATCCCACTCTGCAACAACACACTCTCTATCTCTCCCAACTCTATACGATATCCACGGATCTTTACCTGGTCGTCTATACGACCCAAATACTCGATGTTGCCATCTGATAACCA
>JBKJKS010000168.1:0-2832 GCA_046597295.1 Saprospiraceae bacterium | reverse complement strand
TACAGGAGCCTGACCGGTCGGCCGGCGAACTGCGGCATTTTCTGCTCAAAGACGAGCAACGCAATGTGGTGCAGGCGCTGGCGAAGCCGGTATCCGGGGCCAAAGAAAGCGTGACCCGCTACGAGCTACTGGATAAGGTGGGCCAGCTGTTCCTGCTGCAGGTGGAACCGCTCACCGGCCGGGCCCACCAGATCCGGGTGCAGCTGGCGGCTATGGGCTGCCCGATCCTGGGCGACCTGAAGTACGGCGCCCCTACTCCCCTGCTGGATGCCTCCATTGCGCTGCATAGCCGGCGCGTGGAACTGGTGCATCCGGTAAAACTGGAGCCGCTGTTGATTGAAGCGCCTCTGCCGGAAAAGGACTGGTGGAAAGAAGCAGGCAAGATTATCAGCGACCAGGCGGATTAAATTTTACCTTCCGGAGATGACCATGAAAAATTCCTGTCTTTTTACCGAAAACGACTTAACAAAAAAGGATTTGATCCCGGTCTTACGGGCAATCGTGCATAAATTCGGCCTGCCCAGGCAGTTCGACGCTGATTACGTAGCTGCTAGTTTTTCAGCCCTCATGAATTCCTTGCGGCTTTGCATTGCTACCTCGACCAACTCGTATCCTCTGGATATCAGAGAAATCGGGCATTGCGTTGAACGAAAGTAAAACATTGGCGACGTTGCCACCGAAATGGAGTGTAAACAAAAAAAGCCTCTCCGATGGCTAACACCGGGAGGCTCCGAAAACAATAAACAGCAGGATAATTTTTTTGACGTTGGACTATACGTTGCTGATCTTGCGCACCACCTTGTACAGGCGGGTGGTTTCGTTCACTTCTTCTTCGAAAGGATCGTTGTCGAAGTAGTTAGCGGAGATCAGTTTGAAGCGGGTAATGCGGCCACGGTTATTGAACACCTTCTGGACATACTTCACCCACACGTTGCCATTGCTGCGCACAGCGTAGATTTCGTTGTCGCGGATATCGTTGAGGAGCTCCACCGATTTGCACACCACGATGTCACCGTGCTTGATCACCGGGTCCATGGAGTTACCTTCGATCTGGAAGGCGACCAGGCCCGTACCGCTCACGCCGGGGATGGAGAAGAAGGAATTATCCTCCTGGCTTTCCGCGCCGATGGTGCCACCGGCGAAAGCGCGGATGGAGGTGAACAAGATGTTGCCATTGCCACCGGTCATACCCTTGTCGCTACCGACGGCATTGCCGGGCGCTTCGAACCCGAAGGGATTGCCGATGCCATGCAGCAGCCAGGCTTCGTTGATCTCGTAGGTCCGGCAAAAGGACTGGGCCTGGCCGTAGTCGATGACGCGTTTGCTGCCGGGATTGAGAAAAGCGCGGATAATATGGCCATAGGCCTTGTTACCCAGTACTTTATCGGCTACGTCGCCGACGCCTTTACCGCTGCGGTCGTTTTTGACAATAGCGCCCCGATCTTCCAGGAGTTTGAAAGCTTCGACGAAGCGATTGTTCAGGTCTATTCTGTCTTCCTTAATCATAAGGCTGGAAGTTAGTTCCCATTCCGGAGGAGTTCCGAACCGGGAAATGAAATATTTGGATGCTGTACGTTGGGCCAGGGGTTTCCAAAGCCGTTCGCGTTCTTTGATGGTGCAAATTTGACACAAAGAGTTTTTAAAAACAAAAAATGTCAAAGATTTATTTTCGGGGGCCGGTACTTTTCTTTTCGCCCTCCATTATGTACCCTGGTAATCAGCCTGTTGCACCGCAGGAGCATTGTCAAAAAATAAAACAAAGCCGGCGGTGCCTGTACAGATAAGCCGTCTTCCACCGCGCAGTTTGTCAAATATTTGTACTTTTGTTGCCACGCGATCGTCGGGGGCAGCCAGTTTGTCACCAGATCGATGCTTGACCGGCATGGCCGGTCGGAACCAGCACAATCTTTCATGGGTATTGTAATTTCTCTTCTCAATCACAAAGGCGGGGTCGGTAAAACAACCAGTGCCATCAATATCGGCGCCGGTCTGGTGGAACTCGGTAAGCGGGTGCTGCTGATCGACCTGGACCCCCAGGCCAACCTGACCATCTCACTCGGCATCCCGCGCCAGAAGTCGACGATCTACGAGGCGCTGCGTGGCGAAAGCGAGCTGGTGCCCTACACCCACAAGCCGAATCTGGATGTGATCACCTCTTCGCTCGACCTGTCGGGCGCGGAAATGGAACTCATCAATGAGGCGGGGCGCGAGTACATCCTGCGCGAACTGGTCAACCAGGTGGCCGAAGACTATGACTACGTGCTGCTGGATTGTCCGCCTTCCCTCGGGCTGCTGACGCTGAACGCGCTGACCAGCAGCCGCTACGTGCTGATCCCGCTACAGACAGAGTTTCTGGCGGTGCAGGGGCTGGCCAAGATCAAGCAGGTGATCGACAAGGTGCGGATGCGCCTGAACAAGCAGCTGGAAATGAGCGGCGTGGTGGCCACGATGTACGACAGCCGCCGGGTGCTGAACCGCGATGTCGTGGAGACGATTCACAAGTATTTTGGCGATAAGGTGTTCAAGACCTATATTCGTGACACGGTAGCCCTGGCTGAAGCCCCCGCCCAGCGTAAGGACATTTTCCAGTACAGTCCGCGCTCAAACGGCGCGACCGACTATCTGGAACTGAGCAAGGAAATACTGGAACGCACGAAAACACAATGATGAATTATGAATTATGAATTTCTAAGCACGCCTAGTTTATTGGACTTGGTGCGTGTTAATAATCAGACACTTGTGATTTTCAACCCACGAATTCATTCGTGGGCTGTGCGTCAAAAACGGCCAGGCCCAACCGATTTATCGGTTTTTTGGCTTGACTTGCCCTAA
>JBKJKS010000102.1:0-6739 GCA_046597295.1 Saprospiraceae bacterium | reverse complement strand
CGAATTGCCCAGGAAAAACGCGCCTTAATGGCCCAGGCAGAGCAAGCGATTCCCATCTACTGGCAGGAGCGCGGGCCCAACAACGTGGGGGGGCGCACCCGAGGCCTGCTCATCGATGCCAGCGATGCCACCGGACAGACGGTGTGGGCGGCGGGCGTATCTGGCGGGCTTTGGCGCACGACCAACATCCAGGCAGCGGTACCTACCTGGACGCTCATAGATGACTTTTTTGCCAACATGGCCATCACCACAATTGCCCAGGATCCTTCTAACGCGAATGTGCTGTATTTCGGGACGGGCGAGCAGGGGCTGGCCAACGGAGTGGTGCGCGGGATGGGCATCTGGCGCTCTGCCAACGGCGGCACCACCTGGACACTGCTCCCTAACACTTTGCCGACGGCTTTTAACAACACCTTTCAAAACGTGAATAAAGTGGTGGTGGCCAACAACGGTACGGTATACGCAGCGACCGTCCAGGGCCTGCGCCGCTCTATTGATGGCGGTCAAACTTGGACGACCATGGCCGGCTTGCCCAATGGAGACGTACGTGATATAGAAATTGCTGCCGATGGCGATTTATTTGCCGGCATCGATGGCGCCGGCGTGTTTCGCTTCCAAAACCCCACGTGGGCTCAGCTGGGTGCGACCAACGGTCTGCCGGCAGCCGGCGGAACGGTTGAGATCGCTTGTGCGCCGGGAGATGCCAACACCTTATATGCCGCTTTCGAGCTGACGGGCGGCATGAATTCCGGTTCCTGCCTGGGGGTCTATCAGTCCACCGACGGTGGCGACAATTTCACTTTTCGCAGTGCCCCTACGCCCGCTGTCTTCGGCACCATTTGCTGGTACGCTTTCATCCTGGCGGTAGATCCCAATAATGCGAATCGGGTGTGGGCGGGCGACCGTGATTTGCTGGCTTCTATAGATGGGGCGGCCACCTGGACTTCCATCGGCGGTATTCACTCCGACCACCATGCTATTGTCTACCGGCCCGGCAATTCCGACGAGATCGTCTTTGGTTGCGACGGCGGCGTCTACCGAACGACCAACGGCTCCAATGTCAACCCGACCCTGCAGGCCAAAAACAGTGGCTATAACGTCACGCAGTTTTACGCCAATGCCATCCACCCGAACAGTGGCTCCAATTATATGCTGGGAGGAACGCAGGACAACGGTACGCCGCAGTTTAACGCGGCTGCCATCGTCAGCACGATCGAGGCGCCCGGTACCAGCGGCGACGGCGCCTTTTGCTTCATCGATCAGGACAATCCCAATATCCAGCTGGCGGCTTCGCAAGACCGGCATTTTTACGCTTCCAACAACGGTGGCGTCAGCTTCGGGACGGTCATTCCAACCAAGAAAGCGGCCTTGTTCATTACGCCCGCCGAATACGACAACGCGAATGACATTCTTTATTTTTCGGACAATATTGATACGCTGGGACGAATGACTGGGGTCGGCGCTGCCAACACGGTGGTATTGGAACGGGTCGCGGCATTCGGCGGCGGCAGGATCAGCGCCATTGCCACTTCCCCGGCTACGAACAACCGGCTCTTCGTGGGCACCGATAACGGTAATTTTGTGCGCATCGACAATGCGCACCTGGGCACTTTTACAACGACTACCCTCACGTCTCCCCGCAATGCCTATATTTCCAGCATCGCTATCGACCCGGGGAACGAAGCGCGCCTGATCGCTACTTGCAGTAATTACGGCGCCGCCGGCCAGGTATTCGAGTCCATCGATGGCGGCACTACCTGGACGGATCTAACCAACGACCTGCCGGATATGCCCGTTCGCTGGGCCATGTTCCATCCCTTTGACACCGACAAAATGCTGCTGGCTACAGAACTGGGCGTATGGAGTACCGACGACCTCGACGGCGGCAACACCGAGTGGTGGCCGACCAATAATTTCGGCCTGGCCAATGTACGCGTGGATATGCTGCAATACCGCCCCTCCGACCACCTGATAGCCGCCGCCACGCACGGCCGGGGCATGTACACGACCGATTATTTCACCATGCTGAATACGTGTGTGCCCACCCTGAACATCAGTGGAGCGGTCGCTGCGGGCATTTACATGGCCGAAGATTTCATTACGTCGGATGGCGTGATCGCCCCCGGGAGAAAAGTCATCTACCATGCCGGCGACTACGTCAGCCTGACGCCGGGCTTTCATGCCCAGGCGGGCAGCGACTTCTGGGCCCTCATCGAGCCCTGTGGAGCGGGCATAATGGCAAACAAAATGCCCGAAGCGGAAAAGCAAAGTGCTGTCCTTTCCCGGCACAACACGAACAGTAAGCTGGCGGATGAAGCCTTTGGCCACCTGGCTTTACGCTGTTATCCGAACCCGGCCGCCTACCGGCTTTTCGTGGAATATGACCTGCCCGTCGAAGGCCGATACAGCCTTTATATCCGCGATATTCAGGGCCGTCTGATTGAGACGGTCGCTTTGGCAGAAGTGCGTGCGGCAGGGCGCTACCAGATTGAAGTGGATGCCCAGCAATACCAGGCCGGCATCTATGTATTGACGCTGCAAAGCGCACAAAATGCCGTGACCGAACGCTTTTTGGTGGCGCGATGAGCTGGCCAGCACGGCATGAGAAGGGACGGTTTTTTCGTGATCCTTGTCCAGTCTGCGGAAGAAGTTGAGCCAAGCGTAAGCACGTTCAACTCTTCTCTTAAACCTCGTAGGTTTAAAAAAACCTACGAGGTTTTGATCACTTAAGACTATTATTTTCACCTTTTGGCATATATTTTTAATCAACGCCATGATGGATCTGGCAAAAACTCCCCCCGCCCAACGGCTCTCGCCTGAATTTTACCAAAGCACCGACGTCGTGCAGATCGCCTGCGATCTGCTGGGCAAAGTGCTGGTGACCACTTTCGATGGGCTGTACACCGCCGGCCGCATTACCGAGACGGAGGCTTACCGGGCTCCCGACGACCGGGCCTGCCATGCCTGGGGCAACCGCCGTACCGCCCGCACCGAAGTGATGTTTGGCGCCGGCGGCTCGGCTTACGTCTTCCTGTGCTACGGTATTCACCACTTATTCAACGTTGTCACCGCGCCGGCAGACCAGGCCCATGCCGTACTGATCCGGGCCGTCGAACCTCTGGAAGGAGTAGACATCATGCGGCAGAGACGCGGTGGTAGAAAGCAATCGCTGATGCAGCTGACCACCGGTCCGGGCGCACTGTGCCAGGCTCTGGGCATTACCACGCACTGGACGGGGCAGCGTCTGGGCGATCCCGATTCACCGCTCTGGATCGAAGACCGGGGGGAATGGATAGGGCCGGAGCACATTGCCGCCGGGAAGCGCATCGGGGTGGATTACGCCGGGGAAGCCGCCGACTGGCCCTGGCGATTCTGGATCCGCCATTCGCCTTTCGTAAAGAAACCAACCGACACGAAGCAGTTAGCACTGGCTAATTTAGTTAGTTGATTATCAACTAACTAAACCCTCATAAACCTTTATCAACCCTTTTTCACAGCCCCGAATAACTATGGTGGGCCTTATACGCCTCCTCGACTTTTTGACTGAATTCCTGATACGCCTCGTCCGGTATTTTATGGCGGATGGATTCCAGGAACTGGCAGAGTTTGGTGTACTCATTTTCGGTGAGCACGTTATCATCCATGAAGGCATTGAACAATTCCAGGAAGTACTCACTCACATTGCGGGCGAAATCAATCCGCTTGACCTTATCATCGATAAAAGCCATAAAGTACAAGGCCTCGGTATAGTTCAGCCGGCGACGGAGTACCAGGTCGTCCACTTCCCGTTTGACCTCTTCCAGCCGCCGGGAAGCCTCTTCGGCACTGGCCAGCTGGTGGTCGAAGTCGGAAAACACCTTTTGCACCCGGTCACCGTAATTACGGATAAGCCGTTCCCGGCGGCGCAGCACCCACCAGCCGAACAGCGCAGTGAGCAGGGCGGTAGCCCCCACCATCGTCACCTCCTGCAGGTAGCCCGTATCACGGAGCATTTGCACCTGCCGGGCCAGGAAGCTGGAATTTTCCTCCAGACCGGCATTGGCGATGGTGTAATCGAACGAATTAAAATCCTTTTTGGTCAACAACCGTTCGGTGTGCAGCGCATTAATGTGGTCCTGAAAAAGTTGCTTCAAAGCAGGAATGCCCCCTGCCAGGTAGCTCTTGCGCAGGTTGCTGCCCTGCCCCAGCTGGTGACCGGACGAGTAACGATCACAGATCAAGGCGTTGGTTTTCAGGAAATAGTAGAGGAAGCGGCGCTGCTCGGCGGTATCCCGCAACAGGGCCAGCTGGCGCGCCGCTGCCGTATCGGTGGGCGGACGCGCGGCTAAAAGCGTCTCCTGGCGGCGCAGGTACTCGAGCAGTTCATGGCAGTTGGGCTCCAGCACATAGGGCCGCCCAATGCGTTTGAAATGTTCTTCACTCAGCTCGGTTTGTCCGCCGGGACCGAAGTGCGTCACCGAGATCAGGTAGAAATTGTCAGGCACCTGCACTTCCAGTTCGCCGAAGCGGGCCGGCTCGCGGCGGCTGCTGAGCATTTCCCAGAGCTCCGGCCCAAAGAAAGTTTCCGGATTGATCTTATCGAAATTGTCCAGGATGACTACGAATTTTTGCTCGGGATGCGCCCGGCAACTGTCCCAAAACTGCAGCAGCTCGCCCGGTACAAATTGTCCGTTTTCTTCCCGGCCAATATACTTGCGGTGGTAATCCAGGTCGAATTGCGGGGCGCAACTGATCTGTAGCAGGTTCTTTGGTTGTCCGGCCAGCAGCCGGGCGGCACAGACGGCCAGGTTGGTGGAGCCGGTACTGGTGACCCCCGACAGAACGATGAAACGCTTGCGGTGTACCATGCGGCAGAAACTGTCGAACTTCTCCCATTCGATGACCGGCAGGTAGGGCTGTGAAATCAGGCGGAAAGCCGAGGAATCGTCCCGGTTCAGGCCCGGCTCCTGAGCGTGTATTTCATTGAACAGGAATTGCACGGAATCGACCGTGTTATCCAGCATCCGGAAGCGTTGCTGGACCAACTGGCCGGCTTCGAGCCAGACCGGGTCGGGACGATTGCGCAGGCTGAGCCAAAGCACCCCGGCGATGGCGGCTAGCGCAAGCGGAAATAAAAAGGAGCGCTGTAATTGGTCTGGCAAAGGATGATCAGTTTTTATTTTGCGAAGATAGTACGGAAAGCGCAGTTTGAACGTCCGTGGCCAGTTTCAAGTTTATGCCGTACTTTAATTTTTCTTCGCCGGCTGCGGTTGGGCCTCCTTCCATTTCCGGTCAGCCGCCAGAATGTATTCGGGCCGTTTTTTATCCCAATCGGCTCTGACGTCTGCATTGTAATTGAGGTATAGCGTACTGTCGACGATGCTCCAGGCAGCTGGGTCCACCGGCGCCGGATAGCCCTGTGACCACCCGTAGGCACAATAGCCGCCATAGGCCGGGGCGTATTTTTCGGGGTTCTGCTGAAACATGCTGCGATGTTCCGGGCTGGCAAAATGCCAGGTAGCATCGTTCCAGACATAACTGATCGCTGGCTGACCTTCCACCGCTTGTCCATCAGTAAAATAAGCAACCGGATCGTACCCGCGCAGCGCACCTTTTTCGGTACTAAACACGGGGGCAATACTTTTTTGTTTGGAGTGAATAGCGCCGCAGGCCATCAGGATGCTGCACAGGAACAGAAAGAGAATAAACTTCATGGTGGTGTGTTTTTATGACAAACCAACGCAGTAAATACGGATGCACGCCGAAAAAGCCGTGGCAGCAGCTCCGTTTGTCCTGGTTGCGACACCCGCCAGCCAGTAATGCCCGGTTACAACCTGAGACGACCGCGCGCGCTTTGCAGCGGAAAAACTACCTTCGCGCCCGCTTTTTTAAATTATCCAGCACCTGCATGTCCACTTTCCTGTCCGAACTCGCCCGCCGTCGCACCTTCGCCATCGTTGCCCACCCCGATGCGGGCAAAACGACGCTGACCGAAAAACTGCTCCTCTTCGGCGGGGCTATCCAGACCGCCGGCGCGGTGAAGAGCAACAAGATCAAGAAAAGTACGGTCTCCGACTTTATGGAGATCGAGCGCCAGCGCGGCATTTCGGTGAGTACCTCGGTGATGGGCTTCGAGTACCGCGACCTGCAGATCAACATCCTGGACACCCCGGGCCACGAGGACTTTGCCGAAGACACCTACCGCACCCTGACTGCGGTGGACTCGGCCATCGTGGTGGTGGACGTGGCCAACGGCGTGGAAAAACAGACCGAGAAACTGACCAAGGTCTGCCGGATGCGCAGCACACCGATCATTTTTTTCGTGAACAAACTCGACCGCGAGGGCCGCGATGCCTTCGATCTGCTGGACGAAATCGAGCAAAAGCTACAGGTGAAAGTGCGTCCGCTGTCCTGGCCCATCGGTATGGGGCAGCGCTTCAAGGGCGTGTACAATTTGTACGAGAAAAAACTGGTGCTGTTCAACCCCCACGGCAAACAGGAAGACGAAGAAATCATCGTTTTCGAGGATTTGGCACACCCCGACCTGGATAAAATAGTCGGCGAAAGCGCAGCCCGCGAACTGCGGGAAGAAGTGCACGTGATCGAGACGGTGTACCCGAAATTTGAAAAGCAGGACTACCTCGACGGCAAGATTTGCCCGATCTTTTTTGGCTCGGCGGTCAATAACTTCGGCGTCAAGGAAATGCTGGATTGCTTCGTCGAGATCGCCCCTACGCCGCTGCCCCGCTACACCGAGGAG
>JBKJKS010000016.1:0-3955 GCA_046597295.1 Saprospiraceae bacterium | reverse complement strand
AACAAGACCTGCGCCTGGGTGAAGAACAATACGGTCAGCCTGAATGCTTTCAGCCAGTTCGAAGGCCGGGTGGTTGCCGCCCACGAACTGATTCTACAGGGCGGCGGTGGCAGTATGGCCGGCAACTGGAACGCCAACGCCAACGCGCCGGCCAGTCCGCCAGCGGTGATGAACCCACTGATCAGCGGCGCCGGGGTCATTTCCTTTGCCGGAGTTTGTAATGTACCCACTAATCCGGCTATTTCTTTCTAAGGCCTCGTGCCAAAACGGGCTTTGCAAGACAAAGCCACCCATCCTTTTATCGCCAGACATTCCACCTGCTAATCAATTTGAAAAGCAATCGACATGAAAAATAATCTACGAACCAAGTGGGCCTATTTGCTGCCCGGCATAGTCGCCTGCTGCCTGTTCGTCGCCGGCCTGCACGCCCAGACCTTCCCTTCGCCTGGCTTCACCCTACCCAATGGCAAGACCATTTGCATCACCTATGAAGTGGACGTGAATGCCAATGCCTGCCCCGCGGGTACCATGCCGACCGACCTTACTAACCAGAGCAATGTGTCGGGATCGAACTTCGCCACGGTGCCTACCGACGATCCGTCCAATCCCGCCGCCAATCCATCGCCCACGCTGACGCCGTTGGCCGGGCTTACGGTGGGCAACCTGGTCTATAAAGACAATAATAGTAACGGCCTATTCGACGGTGGCGACGCGGGCATTAACGGCGTACTGGTACGCCTCTACCTCGACGACGGCGACGGCACCCTCGATGCCGGCGACGGCGCGGCGCTGACCACCGCTACCACGGCTGGGGGCGGGCTCTACAGCTTCACCCCCCTCTGTCCCGGCAACTATATTGTCGAGATCGCCGCTTCCAACTTCAATCCCGGCGGGCCGCTCTACGACAACGGGTTGAGCGCTGCCCTGATCAGCAGCCCGGTCGGCGGTGCGCCCGATCCGGACAATGACGTCAATAACGACGACAATGGCGACCCTGTGGCCGGCTTCGGCGTGGCTTCGGCCGCAGTGACCCTGAGCTACGGCGGTGAGCCGATCAACGACGGCGATACCGACGCCAACACCAACCTCACGGTTGATTTCGGCTTCAAGAACCCGACCACCGTTACCATCAGCGACGTAACCCTGGCCGAAGGTACCGGCGGCGGCACCACGGCGTTCAACTTCACCGTCACCCGGAGCATTGCCGATGAAGCCTTCAGCCTGACCGTCAATACAGCGAATGGCACGGCTACTGCTCCATCAGACTATACTGCCATTATAGGTGGCACGGTGAGCTTCACCGCCGGCGGCCCCCTGACCCAGACGGTCACCGTGCTGGTCAACCAGGATAATACAGTGGAACCCGCCGAAAACTTCACCGTGGTGCTCACGGGTGCGCCGGCAGGCATTATTATTTCCGACGGCACGGGACTCGGCACGGTCACCAACGATGACGCGGCCACGGTGGCCCTCACCGCTCCCGCCGCCCAGCCCGAAGGCAATGCCGGTACTACTTCGTATGTGTTTACCGCCACGCTCAACAACCCGGTCCAGGGCGGCTTCGCGGTCCCGTACATCATCACCGGGGGCACCGCCACCACCGCCGACCTCGACTACTCGGCCATCAACGGTACCCTCACCTTCGCCGGTACCGCCGGGGAAACCCAAACCATCACCGTGACCATCAACGGCGATACGAAGGTGGAACTTGACGAGAACTTTACGGTCGCCCTGGGTTCTCCCAGCGCCGCCGGCGTAACCTCCGGCCCCGCTGCGACCGGTACGATCACCAACGACGATGCGGCCGTAGTCAGCATCGCCGCCAACGTCAGCCAGCTGGAGTCGGTTACGCCACAGGTCTTCACCGTGACGCTGAGCAATCCGGTCGACGTGCCGGTAACCGTTCAGTTCAATACCTCCAACGGTACGGCCGCAGCCCCCGGCGATTACGCTGCCATTACCAATCAAACCGTCACCTTCGCTGCCAACACCACGACCGCCCAGGTCGTGAACGTAGTGATTGTCAATGACGCCGTGGTGGAAGCCAACGAGGTGTACAACGTTTCGATTGGCACCTTGGCCGCCTCGGGCCGCAACGTTAGCCTGGGCACCAGCAGCGGTACAGGTACAATCACCAATGATGACGCGGCCACAGTGACGCTTTCGGGCGGCGGCGCAGCCAACGAGGGCAACACCGGTACTACGCTGCGCGTCTTCACCGCAACTTTGAACAACCCCGTGCAGGGCGGCTTTACCCTGCCGTATACAACCAACGACGGTACGGCCACCACGGCCGACAACGATTACGTGGACAATGACGGTCCAGCACTGGTGTTTGCCGGCACGGCCGCCGAAGCCAAAACCATCACCGTGCTGGTCAACGGAGACACCAAAGTGGAAGCCAATGAGACTTTCACCGTCGTCCTCGGCACCATCACCGGCGGTCCGGCCGGCGTGACCACCGCCGGCTCGCCGCAAACCGGCACGATCAACAACGACGAGCTGGACTGGGGTGATGGCCCCGACTCTTTGCCCACCCTGCTTGTTTATAACGGCGCACGGCACAACACGTTCCTCGGCTTCCAGCTTGGCGCCGCCATCGACGGCGATCCTGATGGCCAGTTAACCGGAGGATCATCTAACAACCTGGCCAACGGCGACGACACCGATGCTGATGGCGACGACGAGGACGGCGTAACCCTACCCGGCGTATTTGTCAACGGCACCACCGCTACCATCACGGTGAACGCCTCCCAGGCCGGTAAACTGGACGCCTTCATGGATTTCAACTTTAACCGCCAACTCGGTGACGCCGGCGAGAAAATTTTTAACAACGTGGCGCTGGTGGCGGGCGATAACGTCCTGACATTTAACGTACCTGCGAACGCAGTAGTGGGCTCTTCCTTCCTGCGTTTCCGCTTCAGTTCCGCCGGTGGTCTCTCGAACAGCGGCGCACCCGCCGACGGCGAAGTGGAAGATTACCGGACTAACATTGTCAATAACCAAATATCCATCGACAACCCGAGCGTGGTCGAAGGCAACGCCAGCACGACCAGCCTGACCTACACCGTCACACGCACCACGAACACCACCGCCTCCTCGGTGGACTACGCAATCACGGGCGGCACGGCCACCTCGGGCAGCGACTACCAGCCTCTGGCGGCCGGTACGCTGAGCTTCCCGGCCGGTGGCGCCCTGAGTCAGACCATTACCGTCACCGTCAATGGCGACGTAGTGGTAGAAAATAATGAAACGGTGATCATCACCCTGTCCAATGCGGTCAATGGCGGCATTGGCGCCGGGACGGGCACCGGCACTATTACCAATGATGACAATGCAACCCTGACCTTGAGCGGCGGGTCCAGTCAGAACGAGACCAACGCCGGAACGGTCACCTACACCTTTACCGCAACGCTGAACAATACCGTGCAGGGCGGCTTTCAGGTACCCTACACCACCAATAACGGCAGCGCTACGGCGGGCAGCGACTACCTCGACAACGATGGTACGCTGACCTTTACCGGCACCGCCGGCGAAACCAAAACCATCACCGTGACGGTAAATGGCGATGCGACCGTGGAACTGGACGAAACCTTTACCGTGGCCCTCGGCGCTATTACCGGCGGACCGGCAGCGGTGACCACCGTCGGTTCACCGCAGACCGGCACTATTCTCAACGACGATGCGGCGGTGGTCAACATCGCCGGCAACGTCAGCCAATTGGAATCGGTCACGCCACAGGTCTTCACCGTGACGTTGAGCAACCCGGTCGACGTGCCGGTAACCGTCCAGTTCTCGACTTCCAACGGTACCGCGGTGGCCCCCGGTGACTACAATGCCATTATCAATCAAACCGTCACCTTCGCGGCCAACACCACCGCCCAGGTCGTGAACGTAGTGATCGTCAATGACGCCGTAGTGGAAGCCGAGAACTGGACGGTTACCGGCACGTCGA
>JBKJKS010000607.1:0-3832 GCA_046597295.1 Saprospiraceae bacterium | reverse complement strand
CCGTGGGCGCCACCCATTGGATGTCCGCACCCGCGCCCAGGATGGAACCGCCGCTGGCACTCCAGATCCAGGTGAAGTTATTGGAATCCTGGTCGAGGATTTTGGAAAAAACCGTAGTCGTATCGCCGAATTCGACTTTCGGCTGAGCAGTGGCCAGGCCCTGAATACGCGGCGCGTACGTGTAGGGGTGGGCCGTCTGACTATAGTCCACCACCGTGCCGTTGACCAGCATTTTATTGCGGTCATAGCTGATGGTGCCGCCCGCAGGCGTCAGGGTGACCAACAGGGCCGCGTTGGCCGGAATATACAGGTTGATCGTGCCGGTAACACCTTGCTGCAAAAAAGTTTCGGAAATGGCATCGTATACGTCTACCGGCGCAGCCCCCACTTCAAATTCCACGGCTTTAATCTGCGGATACGGATTAAAAAACAAAGCGGTGGGGAAAGCCGATTTTCGGTAAAAGTCCGTTTTGAGCAGATCGATTTTCAGGATTTTATCCACGTTGGTCTTTTCCACAATCGCCCCGAGGTAACCGATGGAGGAGGTGCTGTACAGCGACAAATTGGTGCCGGCCCAGCCGCCATTCAGCGCATCGCCGGTAGAAAAGGGCGAGAAGCCCTGGTATTTCTCCCGCAGCGCTTCGTAGCCGATCACGCGGTCGGGATCGTGGGCGTTGGACCAGGCCGTTGCATCCTGCTGGGCAGGTGGTAAAAAACCGGGGAAGAAAAGCCGGGTCGCGTTGGTCAGGTTGAGTATCCATTTGCCGATGGCCCGCGCGAAACGCTTGTCGTAGCGCACCATCGGCGCCAGCATGGCGGCCTGTTGCACCCCGTTCAACTGGAAAGCGTAGTCGTTGCCATTGTCATTGGCTTCGCCGACCACGCCGTGCACATCATAGCCGCCCCATTTGCCGACGATGGTGCCCCAGCCGCGCAGCGGTCCCCGGTTGAAGGACCAGTTGACCATTTTTTCCACGTCGTAGTCGGTGCCGAGTTCGGCGTTCATGCGCGCCGCCGTGTAGGTGCCGTAGGGCAGTTGCAGCTCGTAGGAAGGATTGGTCGTCCAGTCGTTCAGGAATTCCAGACTCCACTCTGCCCCCTGCAAATAGGCGGGGTTGCCGGTTTTTTGATAGGCATTGTAGAGCACCCAGGCGTAGGAGCCGGCGGATTCCGGTTCCGGCACGCTGCTCGTGTTGGGCTGTTTGGTTTTGAAATTCCAGGCCCGGTAATTCATATAGGCTTTCTGCCAGGGCGCATCACCCCCACCCATGGCCCGCACGGCTTCCAGAAAGCGGTCGGCCACCGAAGTAAACTGAAAATCGGCATCGCCACCGATATCCGGATACAGGTCGTAGAGCTGGTAAAAGAAAACGTTGGGCATCAGGTCGTACCACCAGTCGTTGCCGCTGCCGGTGTTCGGATTATTGAGGTAAATGCCCTCGCCATTGTTCTTATTGAAAAAATCCTGGCTCATCAGCACCCAGTTCCGGCCGTACTGGTTGGTCTTGTCGGCCCCGGCCAGGGTGGCGCCCACCAGCGAGGGCAGTACGTTGATGGCTTCGGAATTCTGCGGGGTACCGGTACCGACATAGGTATGCAGGCGAAAAAACGGATTTTGCGGATAGTTATACCCACTGGGTTGCAGCGTCACCAGCGGTAAATACTGGCCGGTTTTTCCCGCATCGTACACGAAGGAATCGTAGCGCAACGCCACCTGCTGCCAGTCGCGCAGGAAGTAGGGCGCCGGTTCATTCGCCATAAGCTCCACACGGGGAACGGCGATCTGGCCCGACTGGGCGGAGAGGGTCAGCGCGGTCAGGAGAAATAGAGCGGGCAATATTTTTTTTAATCGAATCATCGTGCAATCACTTTAAACCGGCCTGATTTTAACACATCCGTAATTGGTGGTAAGGATTTTAAATCTCCCTTCCACATCCGTGTAGTGGTCGGCATAGGTGGTGGTGGGTGAATTTTAGCGGTGGCGTGGCGTCCTCAACCCCACCCCTAACCCCTCCCCCGAAAGGGAGGGGGACTTCATTGTGATGTTTCCTTTTGGTGGTCAGTACCCTGGGGAAATACGTTTAGGATAGTGGTTCGAAGCGATCAAACAAATTCATGCAGGTTTGATTATCAACCTTTATCAACCTTTGCCTAATTTTCAGTAGCCCGGATTCTGCCGCAATTGCGGATTCAGATCCAGCTCCGTCTGGGGAATTGGAAATACCTCGTGTTTGCCGGCCTGAAATCCCGGCAATAGTTGTGCCGCCAGTCCCCAGCGCACGAGGTCGAAGAAGCGGTGCATTTCGAAGCCCAGTTCCACGGAGCGTTCGTGCCGTACGGCAGCGATCATAGCGGCCTGGTCGAGGCCCGTAATGGGCGGCAGGGCGGTGGCCGGGTTGACGGCCTGGGCGCGGGCGCGGGCGCGCACCTGTTCCAGCGGCGCCTCGGCTTCGCTGACGCGGCCGAGTTCGGCCAGTGCTTCGGCTTCCCAAAGGAGCACTTCGGCGTAGCGGATGGCGGTGTAGTTGATATCGCCGTCGGCCTTTTGGGTCACCGTACTATCGATCTGCAGGTACTTGCGCGGACTGTGTTTGGTGGAGGAAAACGAGTTTTTATAGATGACCCCGAAGTACGGCTCGTTGTTGGAAGCAATGGTGAATTTCTGGCGCGGATCGCCGGGTTCGAATGAATCGAAGTAGGCCTGGGTAACTTCGGCAAAACCGTAACCATCCACAAGTTTCTTAGAGGTCCACCACTGGTTGAGGGAGTTGCCGACGCCCAGTTCCAGGTTGGTATGCTGGATTTCCCAGACCGATTCGCTGTTGTTCTGCGTGTCTTCCCGAAAATTATCCTGGTAGTCCGCCACCAAAGCGTAGGTGTTCAGTGCCTTGACCTTACCCACGTACTCCACCACCTGGTTCCAGTTTTTCTGATACAGATGAGCCTTCGCCGCCAGCGCCAAGGCTGCTCCCTTGGTAGCGCGGCCCACGTCGCCCGCCGCGTACTGCACCGGCAGCACGGCGGCCGCAAAATCGCAGTCGGCAATGATCTGGGCGTATACCGCCGCTTTCGGCGTTGCCGGTATTTTCAATTCGTCCGGCGGGGTGACCTTAGTCAGCAGCGGTACGTCGCCGTACACCTGCGTGAGCAGAAAGTAGTAGTACGCCCGCAGGAAAGTGGCTTCGCCAATGACGCGATTTTTGAGGCCCTCGTCCATACTGATGGCCGGCACCTTGTCGATCACCGTGTTGCACTGGGTAATGCCCTGGTAGTTCAGCTTCCAGAAATCATTGATCTCCTCGGTACGCGGCGTGTACGTAAAAAAATCGAGTTCGGTCAGGCCCGGCCGGGAGCCGTCGCCGCCGGTCACCGCTTCATCGGAAGGCAGTTCGGCGAATCCCCAGTAAAAATTATTGTTGCTGCTGCTGAACAGCAGGGGTTCATAGGCGGCATTCGTGGCCTGCAGCGCATCATCCGCGGTTTGAAAGAAAGAGCCGGCGTCGAGAATACCCAGCGGTTCTTTGTCGAGAATGTTCTGACAGGATGCCAGGCCAAGGAGGAGGAGAATGTAAAATGGTGATTTCATAGTGTGTAAGTGATATCTGTCAATTTTGTCGCTTTTTGATTGACGATTGCAGGTTACATGAATGCAGATTTTAGATGTTTTTAAGAGCAGGCGATGTCATTTGGCATGCCCGGTAGCTGTTTTGAGGCTGGCGACGAATATGGACACCAGCTCATTGTTTTCAACAAGCAGTGGCGTAAGTTTTCCTTCCGGAAACCAGGTTCGTCTGGCAATCAATTTCAGGCAAACCAGCGTCTCACGAAGTTC
>JBKJKS010000481.1:0-3936 GCA_046597295.1 Saprospiraceae bacterium | reverse complement strand
TTACCCGCACATCGTCGTCGAACAGGGTGAGCCCGTAGGCGTCGCGCTGCTTGCGCAGGGCGTTCATGAGCACGGCCGCCGACTGGGCTGCAAAACAGAACTTGTTGAGGTACTTATACTTATCGGGTTGCTTATCGTCCCAGGGGTAGTACATGGTGGAGGAAGCATCCACCACCAGCTGACAGCGCAGGTTGGTTTCCTCTTCAAATTTTTTGACGAACAGCTTGTCGGTCCGGCCGTAGACCTTCCAGTCGATGTTGCGGGTGCTTTCGCCGGCGTTATACAGCCGGTGTTCGGCGAATTCCACCGAAAAACCGTGGAAGGGGCTGCGGTGCATGCCCACAATAAAGCCTTCCACCACCTGTTGGGCCAGCAGTTCGAGGTTGCTGCCGAGGGCACGAATATCCTGATTTTCTAGTATGGGCGACATAGACTTCGTTGAAAGAAAAGGGAGGCCAAAGATACAGGTTTCCACCGCTTCGGCCCTGCGCTGTTACAAACGGATAAAGGGCGGGACAGTTGTGTGCAGGTTGGTAGCCGCGCGCTGCGGAACGGGTTTTTTAAGATATGAAATGATTCTACCTTTCCGCTCATTCCGTCCTTAAAGTTCCGTTTTGCACTATGCAGGTCCCTTCCACTTCTACCCATACCCCAAACCCGACCATAGCAGGCGACCTGGACTCCCTGCTTTTTGCGCTGGATGGCATCGGCATCGGTCTCTGGGAATTGAACTTAAAAACCCATACGGTAATTTGGGACGACCGCTGTAAGGAATTTTTCGGTTTGTCGACTGGCAGTATGCTCCCTTTTGCGGAAGCCATTCGCCACATTCATCCCGAGGATGTTGCGCGGGTAACTGCGGCGGTGGCGGCGGCCGCTACCGGGGCGGAGGGTGGCCGCTACGAGGAACGCTACCGTACGATCGGCGCCGATGACGGCCGGCTGCGCTGGGTGCATTACAAAGGACAGGTATATTTTGACGCTGCCGGCCAGCCGGACCGGATGGTGGGTACTGCCCAGGATATTACAGCGCACATGGCGGTCATGCACGAGATGATGGCCCAGGAGATAGCCCGCACAAAACTGGAAGAAAGCGAACTTTTTGCCCGGTCCATCCTGGAGAATTCACCGGTAGCCAAGATCGTTTTTACGGGGGAGGACATGGTGATGAGCGTGGTCAATGAGAAAATGCTGGACTTGTTGGGGCGCGATGCTTCCATCGTCGGGCAGCCCTTTATGGTGGCGATGCCTGAACTGATCCCCACCCCCTTGATGGATCGTCTCCGGCGCGTACTGGCCACTGGCGAATCCTATTTTAACTCGGAGGAAAGATTCGAACTTATCCGCTTCGGACAGCCCTATGCCGGCTACTACAGTTACACGTATAAAGCCCTGATCAATACGGCCGGTGAGACCTACGGCATCATTAATACCGCAGTCGAAGTGACCGAACAGGTGCTGGCCAGGCAGCAAGTGGAAGCAAGCGAAGCCAAATTCCGATCCCTCATTCAGGCCGCACCCGTCGCCATTGGTTTGTTCATCGGTCCCGATCTCCGCATTGAAGAGCCCAACCAGACGTTTATCGATATTATGGGGAAAGGCTGGGGCATCGTCGGGCTACCGCTGGCCGAAGCCATGCCCGAGATCAAAAGCCAGCCGTTTTTGCAAATCCTCCACGATGTGTACACCTCGGGAGAAATATTCCTGACTTTCGGTACCCAGGTCAACATCGTCCAGGACGGCGTCATGAAGCATGGATTCTATGACTTCAGTTATACGCCCCTCTTCGACACCCAGGGTCAGGTATATGGCATTCTGGATATTGCGGTGGATGTGACGGAACAGGTTACTGCCCGGCAACGGCTGGAAGAAAGCCGGTTACAGCTGATGGCTTCCTTCGAACAGTCGCCGGTGGCTATCGCTATCATCAGCGAAGACCAGCTGACCTTCCGGACGGCCAACCCTTTCTACGGGCAATTGGTCGGGCGGGCGCCGGATGAATTGGTAGGCAAACCCCTGCTGGAAGCGTTGCCCGAGCTGCAGGGGCAGGGCTTCGATCGGTTGCTGGAACAGGTCATCGCGACCGGTGCCCCTTATTTCGCCAACGAGGTGGCCGTAAATATCTTCCGGAACAACCACCTGGAAACCATTTACGTCGATCTGACCTACCAGCCGTACCGGGAAACGCCGGATATTGTCTCCGGGGTGCTGGTCGTCGCTACCGAGGTCACCACACAGGTGCTGGCCCGGCAAAAGGTGGAGGAAGCGGAAGAAGCCCTGCGCGGGGCCATCGAACTGGCCGAGCTGGGCACCTGGAGCATTGATCTGACCACTCGTTTGCTTACGTATTCCGACCGGCTCAACGCCTGGTTTGGCTGGGAGGACCAGGGCCCGTTCACCGTGGAGAGGGCTTACAGCGGGATCGCCGAAAAGGACCACCCGCTGATCAAAGCATCGATCACCCACGCCATTACGCCGGGTACCGATGGCATCTACGACGTGGAATATACCGCTATTGACCAGCAGACCGGCCGGGAACGCATTTTACATGCCCAGGGTAAAGCCGTCTTGAACGAGCAGGGGGTGGCCTATAAAATAAACGGTACGGCGCAGGACGTCACCGATCAGCGCCACATCCAACTGGCCCTGGAACAGCAGGTACAGGAGCGGACCGAAGAATTAGCCGCCGCCAACGAAGAGTTGCTCACCGCCAATGAAGAACTGGCCAATGCCAACGGCCAGTTGATCCATTCCAACGAAGAACTGGCCCAGTACGCCTACGTAGCCAGCCACGACCTGCAGGAGCCGCTGCGTAAAATCCGGATGTTCTCAGGGATGCTGCAGAATCAAAAGGAACTTTCGGAAAAAAACGCCCAACTGGTCGCCAAGATCAACCAGTCGTCCGAACGCATGACGCTGCTCATTCAGGACCTGCTGGAGTTCTCCCGCCTGCTGAATTCCGAGGCGCTGTTGAAACCGATCGATCTGGGCGAGGCCTGCCGACTGATAGTCACGGATTTCGAGCTGGCGATTGCCGAAAAAGGCGCCATCGTGCGTATCGGAGACTTGCCGGTGATTACTGCCGTGCAGTTACACATGAACCAGCTGTTCTACAACCTGCTGAACAATGCCTTGAAATTCAGCCGGCCGGATGTATCGCCGGTCATTAACGTGGATGCCCGATTACTTACCACAGCGGAAACCGGAGCATATTTTACCAACCCGGACCGGAAGAGTAAATATTACTACCTTACTTTCACTGATAATGGCATCGGGTTTGAGGAGAAATATGCCGAACAAATTTTCGAGGTGTTCAAGCGTCTGCACGGCCGGGATGAGTACCCGGGCTCGGGCATTGGCCTGGCGCTTTGCCGCCGGATCGTGGCAAATCAGCAGGGGCATATTTTCGCGACATCGGTGCCGGGTGAAGGGACGACCTTCCATATCATACTGCCGGACCGGCAAAATGATGCCAGTTGACCGCGCTGTGGACGGCTTATAACGGAATAGTGCTGGCGTTCTGGGGCAGGCCGAGGAAATGAAGTGATAAAATGGAAGATGGTCGCGTATCACTTCATTATTTCATCACTTCATTAAAACCCACTCCGAGAGTCGCACATGGGTAATCGTCGTCACCGGGCAAATATCTTCACAGACCATGCAGGCAATGTCGCAGGGCGTGTTGACCGCGATCGTATCGAAATCGCTGATAAAGCCGGCTTCCTGGGGACAGACGGCCACGCAGGCGCCGCAGTGGATGCAGGCATTCCACCCGATTTGAAAAATAACCGGCTCCTTGTGTGCCATGCTGGTTCAGACTTTTTTATAGACGGAAAAGGGACTAAAATAATCGGCCATAGTCGCATAGAGCCTTTCGTTGCGCAGCCGAATGTCTTTCTCCCGGAAAATATCCTTTTTGGTGGCGTAGAGCTGCCA
>JBKJKS010000324.1:0-2746 GCA_046597295.1 Saprospiraceae bacterium | reverse complement strand
CAAAAAAACCACCCCCGCGCTCAAAAATTGCGATAATGTCTTGATTGTCCGCGAAATAGGCATAAATAGGAATTGCATTTTTGATGGGCATCGGGAATCGGATATAATAAGAGCCGTCTGCCTTGAAAATCCGACCCATCAGGTCGCTGGTTTCATTCTCGGGGGTGGCGATGATCAAAACCTTTTTATCCTGGGTGGAAAGGCAGGACCAATACTTTTGATCGCTCACTTCGGTAAATCGCCGGGGAGGAACAAGCTCATTAATATTCCGCAGCATCGGCGTCCGGTCAACTTCCTGGATGAAAACACTGTCCGCATTCATAAATCTCGCCTGTTTGATCGCGCCTTCCCCCTTCAATCCTGCCAACCACTTGCCATGCAAATCCCAGATATTGACCAAACTGTCTTCGCCGACCGTTAGTACCCGACCGGGAGGCCCGAATGCCCCGTCGATCACTGACTTGGTATGGCCTTTTAGTAATGGGACAGCTTGCCAGGCGGAATCGAAAATTATCGCCGTGCCGTCCTGGCCAGCGGCGAGCAATCGCTTGCCATCGTCAGAAAACGCGACCCTGTTGATGCGGTCACTATGGGAATAGAGCAAATCGAAGTTTTGCTTATCCTTACGCCATTGCCACAGTCGGCCTTGCGTATCGCCGTGCACCCAGCGTTGCCCATCGGGCGAAATGGCTGCCCTGCCGATAGCGATGGTATCGGAGCGCAAAATGGTCACGGGCGCTTTGCCATTCGTATCGCAAACGATGGCCCAGTTGCGGCCGGTGATGAGAACCGTTCTACCATCCAGCGAGAACTGTACGCTGCCGACAAAACCCATCGGGCACCGGATCGTCCAGATGCTGTCCCCATTTTGATGCCACAAGCGTGCCGTGCCGTCGCGTCCACCACTCAGGATCTTGCGTCCATCGGGCGAGTGGACGATACATCTTAGCCCGTTGCGATGGCCTTGGAAGCGTTGATGGCGGTAGTAATAATAGTCGGTGTTGCTGATGATTTCGGTTAAAATTTGCTGTGCCCCAGCATCTTCCGGGTGGTTGTGCAGCGTACCCTCCGCCATCCGCAGGGCCATGGTCGGATTTTGCGGCAACGTCCGCATGGTAACCGCCAGGTTATGATTGGCCCGGGCGCTGCGGCGCGATTTCTCGCTCTCCATGCGGGCATTTTCTTCTTGCTGCCGGGCATTTTTTTCCGCCACCCTGGCCCTTTGTTCGTCCCTTAAGGCCTGTTGAGCGCTCCGCTCGGTCTTTTTTTGAATTTCCTGAATGCGCTTTAAGGCGGTGGTCTGCTCGACCGGATCGCAGACGGCATAAGCCTGATAGAGACTGATCGCTTCTCCGTATCTGAGTTGTTTGTCCATCCGTTCGGCCTGATCGAGCAAACAGGGACAATCTTCGCAGAAAGCTTGGCTATAGCCCACTACGGGGAGCATAAGCAGAAAAAACAAAGCGGCAAATTGGGTTTTCATGGTGCTTCAGCGTTTGGTTTGATGCAGCAGGTTTTCAATTTCGGTCCTTTTATCCTTAATCCAGGCTTCGTGCGGATTGATAGCACTGGCCAATTCCAATTCCCGCCTGGCCAGGAGCGGCTGGCCGGCGTTCAGATAAACATCCACTTTAGTGCGGTACAGCTGCAGCTCGGCGCTCTTTTTTCCTTCATCCGCCTCTTGCCGGGCTAGTTCGGCCAACTCGTAATTTTTCAACGCCAGCTGGGCCTGGCCATTCTGAATGTTAGCGATGCGAAAAGCGGAAAATGCCAGGATGGCCAGGATCGTGGCCGCAGCGGCAAACCAGTAGGTGCGCCGCCGCAAGAGGCGTTCCTGCCGCAGGCGCTGCTCCTGGGTACGTTGTCTCAATTCTTCGGCCAACTCGTGTTCCCGGTCCTGGCGTTCCTGTTCCAGCGCTGCCTGCTCCAGGATGCGCCGCCGTTTTTCGTAGGACTTCGTAATGGCCGGCACCAGGGTGTCGTGGCTGATCTCGTAGCTGCGACCCAGGTGCGTATTTTCTACCCGGATCAAACGGCTGTCAATCAGCAATTTCAACAAGTCCGGCTGGATACCATAGCGTTCCTGCTCCACCCCTTCGGTGAGGCCCACGCGCCGCCCGCTGATGATCAGGCCGGTTTCGATGAAGTTGCGGGCACACTCTTTCAGGGTATCCGGAAGCGCGGCGATCGCCTGTTCATAGTAGTCGTTCAGGATGGCTTGAATGTCGTCACTACTGCGCAGAAAGGTCTGGTCAATTTCGATGCCCGTCCCGTTCGCCTCCGCGGCACGTCCCTGTACCTGCTGCTCGATGTATTGACAGACCAATTGCAGTTGAAAGGATTCGATCTCCTGATTTTTATTGGTCAATTCGTTCAGAATGAGTTGGAGCGTATCCGGCGAATACGTGAACGCCGGGGTTGCAAATTCGGGGCCGGGGAGCACGGCCGGTTCCACCACGGCATCGCGGGCCTGCAGGCGCTGCAACGGGCGCAGCTGGTAGCGGTTATGCAGGATAAGGGGAATTTCCACGCTCAGATTATCGAGCAGGCTCAGGCGGTCGGAACGGATGGCTAATACAAACTTGGCCGCCACCGGCTGGTGCCAGCCCATGTCCTCCGCGCTGCGTTCGGCGACGGGAATGGACAGCAGGTGGTCCCGGACGCGGTTGGGCAAGCGATCGGAAACCAGGTCGGCGAGGTCCAGGATCATCTTTTTCTGGGTCTCGGTCGGGTGTTCAAAAAATTC
>JBKJKS010000167.1:0-6804 GCA_046597295.1 Saprospiraceae bacterium | reverse complement strand
GTTTCGCTTCCACGGCTGCCGAAACTGATGTTTCGGACAACTTTAGACCGACGCCACCACTTGATTTTTCTGCAGCCGGTTGAAAAAGAACAGGCAGACCAGCAGGATCGTCATGGGCACCAGGGAAAAATAAAAAGCTGTTTCGCCGCCGTAGCGCTGGAAAATCTGACCGGTGATGATGGAACCGGTCGTGCCGCCCAGGGCCGAAAAAATGACGATCAGGCCCGACATCACGGCGTGGCGGTTTACTGGCAGGGTACTCAGGATCACCGAATTGATGGCCGGATAAATCGGCGCCAGGAAGAGTCCGATCAGCGGAAAAATGTATACGGCGAAGGGCGCATCGCCCCAGCCGGTGATGGTCTGGGTGCCGGCCTGCCGGGCCAGGGGAATAGCGATCAGGACCAGGGCGCCGGCGCAGACCAGGCAGCCCACCAGCACCAGGAACCAGTGCACCCGCCGCAACACGATGCCGGCCAGGAAGCGCCCCACTGCCGTGGAAGCCGCCAGAATGCTGGCCATTTCGATGCTGAGGGTAGTGGGCAGATGCAGTACTTTGCTATTGAAAGTCGGCAGCCAGCTCATGATGCTTTGCTCGATCAGCACGTAGATAAACGCGCTGGCCACGAACACCAACACTACCGGCAAAATGACCAGCCGGAACATCTCCGCAAAATCTTCGGAGAGGGGCTTGGCCGCCGGCGGCTTGACGGACGTTTCATCCAGTCGGGTGGTCCAGAGCAGCAGGAAAGCCAGGCTGGCCAGGCCGGCCAGTAAGTAATACACCCGCAGCCAGCTGGTAGATTCGGGATTCGCATCGTCGACAAAGGCGCTGAAAATGAAGTAGCCGGTCAGAATGCCGATCATAAAAAACGACTCGATGAAGTTCATGAAACTGGCGTGCTCCTTCGCATCGTTGGTCACCAGCCCGATGGTGGCGTAGACCGACATTTTGATCAGCGCGAAACTGACGCCCACCACCGCGAAGAGCAGTTTAGTCATGGCAAAGCCGGGCAGCGAGGGCATGAGCAGGCAGGCCCCCGCCACGAATCCCAGCGCGATCAGCATGGAGTTTTTGTAGCCGATGCGGACGATGTAGGCGGCCAGCAGGAAGGAGGCCGCCGCAATGCTGAGGTCTTTGAAGGCTTCCAGCACACTCGCTGAGCCTTCGGATACGCCAAAATTATGCTGCACCTGCAGGATGACCGTGCCAACGCTGTTGAGCAGGATAGCGAAGACGAAGTAGTTGAGGAAGAGGGAAAGTTTGATCTGCCAGTTGGACATGCGCGCGGAGGAGTGAAAATGGGCCAGAAATGGAAGTGCCGGGGCCGCGGAAGGTCGTAAGAATTTTGGGTTTTCTAATCGGAGAATTGCGGAGGGTCTCTTTTGCTAAAAATATTTTTTACGGAATTACTCAAACATTAAACTTGCTAGATGGAAGCGTATGTCATTGTCACGAGTCAGTTCCAAAGAGGCTCCATGCGCCAGTTATCAGTAAAGCCCATTGCCCTATTATCTACGGTAGGATATTTGGTCAAAAGGTCTTCTAATCGTTGCCCAAATTGGCTGCCGGGGCTAATTGTGTTCAGCAGATATTTCATGCAGCAAAGGGCTACGTAAAGCGTGTTGTGTTCCGGCCGAGGCGGCACGTCTACAATCCACGGCAAAGGTGGTTTAGAAAGTAGCTTGGGGACAGCAGGAAAGTGACGATTCCAAAGTCGGGAATGATGGGCACAAGTGTTGCGAATGTCGCTAATGCTTTGGAGCCAGCTTTGTAGATAAGTATGGTTGGCAACACGGAGATTATTGGCAATCTGATCTTTTACCGGCGCGCGACGGTGATCCAGATTTTTGTAAATTTTCGACAACTGCCCGAAAGAGACAATTTCCAAAGTTTTCCAGGCAGGGGGAAATCTTGCATCAAGATGATATCGCGACAAATGATCCCGTACAAAAATTTCTTTACTACGACTTACTTCTTGCTTTATTTTTGATAAATTCTCTACGAAGAGTTGGGAATTTGCAAACAAGGAAACATCCTCAAACCACCACGCACCATGCGCCAAGGAGAGTTCGTAAATCATGCGGGTGCGAAATCCAATCTCCAGCCGTTCGATTACATCAAACACCAGCAGCCGTAATTCCCGGTCAAAAAGATACAAATTCAGTGCCTGACGGAATCGTGCCCCTGGTTTGAAATGGTGGTTGACCTTATCAGATTGCAAAGACCACCAAAACCGGACAGGCGATAATAACTGACTTCGGAAAGAAAATGGGTTGCTTCTGCAAGGTCGTCAATCACCAGACCGCGCGCTTGCAATTGCGCAATTTGCTGTTGAACGGTGAGGGCCGGTTTTTGGTAAAGCATATTCTTAAAAAAGAAGACTCGCCCTGGTACGCTGATCTGACGAGAAGCGCGGCGAGTACTGTCGGGACAAAGGTACGGACATTGGACGCTAAAAAAAATGCTTTGTTGTAATTTGCTGCTGTTGACCGCACGACAACAACATCGGCCATTGCAGTACTACCTTTACCCGCTACCAACCTGCCGAATTGAGTTTCCAATGGATCTACCGCCGCTCAAAGTATTTATCATCTACGCGCACGAGGACCGTGCCTACAAAGACGACCTGCTCAAATCACTCAAACTGCTCCAAAAGAAGGGCTTAGTAGCAACCTGGCACGATCGCGACCTGTTGGCTGGCGACGAGTGGGAGAAAGTAATCCGCGGCCACCTGCAGAGTGCTCATCTCATCCTGCCCATCATCAGCATCGATTTCTTCAACTCCGACTACATCGAGCAGGTAGAGAAAAAGATTTGGCTGATCCCGCCGAGGTTAACTTCAACGCAAACAAGGAATATAAACAAGCATACTCCGTTATTGGCGAATTCCGTTTCAAAACCGTACCCGTCGGTAGCCTCAAAAGCCCGAACAACCTTGGCCTCCACGACATGAGTGGTAACGTTTTGGAATGGTGCGAAGACTGCTATCATGATAGCTACAGCGATGCACCTAACGTTGGAAACGCTTGGCTTAGCCCTGAGCGTACGGCCCGCGTGTTGCGCGGCGGTAAGTGGGCCAGCCACCCGCCTACCTGCCGGGTTACTTACCGTCAAGGCGATATGCCAACACTTCGGAATAGTCGCATTGGCTTCCGAGTCGCCGCATACATTCAGTCCGGTATCAGTTAGCTAATAATTCCTTTAAGTAAAAAATCGGGATGACCTCTTGCGGCAGTTACCAAGTGGAAGGAGTCAGGGTTAAATCCTGGTTCGACCACTTTTATCCATGAAAATTCGGAGCATAACTCCGAATTTTCATGGATAAATTATATTATTGCAGCAAAAATTTATCATGATCCTGAGCAACATTGAACGTGCCAAGGATGTACTGGGTGTAAAGGCATTGATGGAGGTTTTTCCAGTAACTGCCATTTTGGGGCCGCGCCAAGTCGGCAAAACCACGCTGTCGCAAACCTTTCAGCCAGATCATGTCTTTGACCTGGAGAATCCCCGTGACCTGGCCGCCCTGGAGAATCCCCAGCTGACCCTGGAAAATCTGACGGGCTTAATCGTCATTGATGAGGTGCAGCGCAAACCCGATCTGTTTCCCCTGTTGCGGTTTTTGGTGGATAAAAAGCCGCTGCAACGCTACCTGATTCTGGGTAGTGCTTCCTCCAGCCTTAAACAGCAAAGCGGAGAATCCCTCGCCGGCCGGATCGGTTATTACTACTTAAGTGGGCTCACCCTCCCGGATGTTGGATTTGAAAAGATGGAAACACGTTGGTTGCGCGGCGGATTTCCCCGCTCTTTTTTGGCGCAGGACGACGCACAGAGTACCCTTTGGCGTTCCAACTTCATTTCCACTTTTTTGGAAAGGGATCTGGGCCTGCTGGGGATAAATATCGCCTCGGCTACCATGTTCCGGTTCTGGGTGATGCTGAGTCATTACCATGGACAGGCCATCAATTACAGCGAAATAGGACGTTCCTTTGGCATCAGTGATAAGACCGTGCGACATTACCTGGCCATATTAGAAGATACGTTCATGGTTCGGGTTCTAACGCCTTGGCACACCAACACCGGCAAAAGATTGGTCAAAAGCCCCAAGCTGTACTTGCGGGATTCCGGCATTTTTCACACCCTTCAGTCTATAAACACTTGGCCTGAACTTAGGTCGCATCCAAAGCTCGGCGCTTCCTGGGAAGGCTTTGCCCTGGAAGAAGTGATTGCCTGGTTATCAAAGCGCGATAATGAGGTTTACTTTTACGCTTCACACAACGGTGTCGAGGTCGACCTTTTCTGGCAGGAAAACGGCAAAAAGTGGGGCGTCGAATTTAAGTTCGCGGATGCTCCGAAAACCACGAAATCCATGCACCAGGCCATCGAAGACCTCGCTTTGGATCATCTGTGGGTGATCTACCCCGGCGACCGCGTGTATGCACTGAGCGAAAAAATTACTGTACTGCCGCTTGCACAGCTTGCTTCTATACAAATGTAGTTTGTTAGCATAAGTAACAGGTAATCAATCTTTCCTGGGATTTCAATTAGCGGACTTTTCCAAAGATGGCTTTCGCTCCTCTGTCAGTCCACTTTGAATCTTACCGGCAGCAGCATTTGGCAAGCCACTACCTGGTCACGCTGCTTACCCGGAAGCCATTTCGGCATAGTACTCACTACGCGGACGGCTTCCTGTTCGAGCAATTGGTTAAGGGCTCGGCATAAAAGTGCTGCCGGAAGTCTTTCCGGTAACTGCCATTATAGGCCCGCGCCAGGTTGGCAAAACCACCCTGTCGCCAACCTTCCGGCTCTTTTCGCTACCTTCGTGGCCGCCTTAACCAGTACATACCATGCACAATCCAGTCATCTACCAGCCCAAAAACAAGATTCGCCTCGTCACCGCCGCCAGTCTCTTCGACGGGCACGACGCCGCGATCAACATCATGCGCCGCATCATGCAGTCCAGCGGCGCGGAGATCATCCACCTCGGCCACAACCGCTCGGTGCAGGAGATCGTGGACTGTGCCATCCAGGAGGACGTGCAGGGCATCGCCATCACCAGCTACCAGGGCGGCCACACCGAATTTTTCAAGTACATGCACGACCTGCTCCAGGAGCGGGGCGCCGGCCATATCAAACTGTTCGGCGGCGGCGGCGGTACCATTCTGCCCGCCGAGATCGAAGAACTCCAGGCCTACGGTATTACCCGCATTTACCACCCGGACGATGGCCGGCGCATGGGCCTGCAGGGCATGATCAATGACGTGCTCGAAAAATGCGATTACCCCATTGGTTTTTCGGTGAATGGCGAGGTGGGAAGATTTGTTAACTTTTCAAAAGTCGACAAATCTACATCTACGCAACGCATTGATTTTAAGGACATTGCCCGCCTCATTTCCATTGCCGAAAACAACCCTGCACTATACGAAAAGGAAATTGCTCCCCAGTTAGCCGCACCAAGCCAGGGATCCTCTGCCAGTCATCATTCACCCGTGCTGGGGATAACCGGCACCGGCGGCGCGGGCAAATCCAGTCTGGTCGACGAACTCATCCGCCGTTTTCTGCTCGATTTTCCCGAAAAGACCATCGCCATCGTCAGCGTGGACCCGACGAAGCGCAAGACCGGCGGCGCCCTGCTCGGTGACCGCATCCGCATGAATGCGCTGAATCCGGAACTGGCCCATGGGCGCGTGTACATGCGCTCGCTGGCGACCCGACAGAGTAATCTGGCGCTGTCCAAATACGTCCACGCGGCGGTAGACATCCTGAAAGCCGCCCAATTCGACCTGATCATCCTCGAAACCAGCGGCATCGGCCAGAGCGACACGGAAATCGTCGACCACAGCGACCTCAGTTTGTACGTGATGACCCCCGAATTCGGCGCGGCCACCCAGCTGGAAAAGATCGACATGCTCGACTTCGCCGACGTGATCGCCATCAATAAGTTCGATAAACGCGGCGCCCTGGATGCCCTGCGCGACGTGCGCAAACAGGTACAGCGTAACCGCAACCAGTGGGAAGTGGCCGTGGACGAAATGCCGGTGTTCGGCTGCATCGCCAGCCAGTTCAACGACCCCGGCGTGAACCAACTCTACCGCCGCGTGATGGATTTGCTGGTGGAAAAAGGGAGCGCCGACTTTCAGTCGGGGATGGCGAAAACCACGGTTCAGTCGGAAAAAATCTACATCATTCCGCCGCAACGGACGCGCTACCTCTCCGAAATTGCCGAAAACAACCGAAAATACGACGAGTGGGTGGAGCAGCAAGTGGGCATCGCCCGGCGATTGTACGGGTTGAAATCGACGCTCGATCACCTTTCCGAAAGTTCCAAACTTTCGGAAAGGTCCGCTTTGGCAGAAACACTGACCCTTCTCTACAACGATCTGGAAAAGGACCTCGACGGCGAGTGTAAACGCATCCTGGAAAACTGGGCGGCCAAGCGCGCCCGTTACGCCGCCGATGACTACGTGTACAAGGTGCGGGACAAGGAAATTCACCTGAAAACCTATACCGAGAGTCTCAGCCACACCAAGATTCCCAAGGTAGCTACCCCAAAGTTTGAGGACTGGGGCGAAATCCTGCGCTGGTGCCTCCGGGAAAACGTGCCCGGTGAATTTCCCTACACCGCCGGCGTATTTCCTTTCAAGCGCCAGGGCGAAGATCCCACCCGCATGTTCGCCGGCGAAGGCGGCCCGGAACGCACCAACCGGCGTTTTCACTACGTATCCAAAGGCCTGCCCGCCGCCCGGCTCAGCACGGCTTTCGACTCGGTCACCCTCTACGGCGAAGACCCCGACTACCGG
>JBKJKS010000659.1:0-4396 GCA_046597295.1 Saprospiraceae bacterium | reverse complement strand
CGGCCAACTTGCGTTGATTGACCTGCAGCTCGGCGACGTTCACCTCCCGCCTGGCGATCTGGGCCTTTGTCTTCTGTGTCAGCACATTATACACGTTGAAAGTCAGACCAAAGTTGTAACGCGGGAAGAAGGCATTGTTGGTCGAACTCGCGGGCCGCAGGTTGCCTTCGTTCAGGTTGAAAGTCGCCTGCACGTCGCGCGTCCATTCTTTGCGCACGTTTTTGGCTTCATCCTGGGCAATTTTTACGCCTTCGTAAGCGATGGCGCCATCCGGACTATTGAGCCAAGCCAGTTGGACGAGGTACTCCGAAAAGTCGCGGGCCTTGGCATCCAGGGGTTGCACGATGGCGTCGTAGTCGGTCTGCTGAGCAGCCAGGGAAGTGGTCAGGCAAAGCAAAAGCAAGCAATTAATCGGGTTCATGGCTGCGCGTAGTTGGTTTGTTGCATATAAGTCGGTCGGTAGCGGCAGGCGGCAGGATTATTTTATAAGGGACGTTGCATGGCTACCATGGGCCACCCGCATCGGTGCTCTTCAAGGTTCAGTGGTGGGTCCAACGGTTCCGGACTGGAAGGCCGGATCAAAGTTCTTCAACGTGACCAGCATAGCCAGGAAGATGTTGTAGATCACGTTCATCGGCAATTGCAAAATGGCTTCCTGGGCGTAGCAGGCCACAGCCAGCATGAAGCACCAGGTGGTAATGCCCGCGTAAATGGCTTTGATCCAGGGATCGCGGCAGCGGACGAAATAGTACAGCCCCGTGCGCAGCACGAAATAATGCAGCAGGGTGTACAAGATGAGCCCGATCCAGCCCAGTTCGACGCCCATGCGGACGAAACTGGAATCGTGGGGAAACTTCGACAACTCGCTGTCCGGGTTAAAGCGTGCGCCCCACATCCCGCAGCTGCCCAGGCCGCCGCCGATCGGGTGACTCTGAATGTAGGGCTGAATTTTCTTCTGATTTTCCAGCCGCAGGTTCATCGAGTCGTCCTGGCCGGGTTTGAAAGCCGACTGCATGCGGTAAATGACGCCGCTCGACGAGGATTTCAGGATAAATCCCGCCCCCAGCAAGGCAATGAACCCGCCAAAAAGCAGTACCCGCCGGTTGAGGGTCAGGCCGGCGTAAAACAGGCCGCCGACGGGCACCAGCGCAAAGGCCGTGCGGGTACCCGTATAGGCCATCGCCCAGAAAGCGCAAATGATCATGATGGCCAGCAGGAATTTTTGTCGTCGGTTGCTGGGCCCAATCAGCAGCGCCACGCAAAAAATGCCGAAGCAGGCCATGAGGATGCCGAAGGTGGTCGGGTCGTAGCAGAACGACGGAATACGCATCATGCCCCATTGGTGGTACAGCTCGAAACGCTTGGGATCGGCCATGATCCACGAAGTCTCCTGGGCGCTGAAACCCAGGTACTGCTGCTTCAAGCCGTACAGGGCACTGGCGAAACACAGGCCAATGATGAGTTTGAGCAGGATGGTGATGCTACGCCGGCTGTTGTGAAAAGCGTAGGCGCCGATGAAGTAAACCAGCTGCTGAATGGCGACGCTGCGCACCGTGAAGAGCCAGGCCATTTTTGATTCCGCCCAGGGATTCAGCACCTGCATGATGTTGAAATACAGCCAGATAGCCACCATCGTGCTGAGCGGATGCCGGGCGAACGACCAGTCGCGGTCCTTTATCTGGCGCAGCAAAATGGCCACGGCGCTCACCAGAATAAGCAGATCGAGCAGGGTGCCGATCGGGGCGCCGGTATATTTCGCGCCGAATACCACCAGCAGGGCGACCGTCAGCATCAGGGCCAGTCCGAAAGTGAGGTTGACGAGGCAAAGCGCGATCAGCGGCAGTCCGATCAACGCCAGGAATACGACGAAACTCACCTTGAAATCAACCAGTGCCATCAGGTAAGATATGGGCAGGGTAGCCAGCAGCAGCAGCATGAGGCCCAGCGGACCGTTGAACTTCGGCGCCCATGCCTGCCTGTCCAGCCATTGCCGCAGCTGGCCCGGTCCGGAGGGGCTGCGCGAGAAAAGGTCGCTGTGTTTGATTTCAGGCATACGGATTGGAAAATGTCGGACGGTTTTCTAGCCGATGGTGGGTTTACGGGTGGGCATTCATAACAAGAGCACCTTCAACAGGATGCCCAGTAAAGTGACGATAATGAACGCATGCATCATGCGGTCAATAAAGCGTTCATAGCTTGACAGTTCTACTTTGGGTTCTTTCATACGGTTGGTTATAGTCGTACAAAGTAACGGCATAGTTGCCTGCAAAAGCCCTGCCCGACTGTTTAGTTGGGCCGGGCCCGGCGGTCAAATTTTCGTCAGCACTGCCTTCACTTGCCCGGTGGTACGGAATCCGCCCCCATTTTTGGCTCGACGAAGTAGATGATTTTAGTGAGCCATTTGGTCGTATCTCTTTCCATCGTTGGGTCGGTCACGTACTCTTCAATCACCGGCAGCGAACTGGTCATGTTTTTTTGTTGCAGGTAATCATCCATGGCGGCATGCGCTTCCGCAGTGCCACTGTAGGGTCCATAGTATTCGATGACCCGGGCGCTGCTGCCGCCTATTTTAAATACGGACAGGCTGTCGCCGTACTTCATTTCCCGGCTGGTGGGCAGGGCCGCCGCTACGTCCGTTTGCCCGTTTTCACCCCAGTTCCAGAAAAGTCCGGAAGGATGCCCGACCATCTGCTGTTGGTTTTTCGCCAGGGCCAGCATGGCCTTCGGCAGGGTGGCCATATAAAAGTCGGGCAGGTCGGCCGTATCGACCAGCCGGCGGACCCCCACGTAATATTTCACTGGCAGGTCGGTCGCCACGACCTCGTAGCCCCGGTACGTCGGATGCAGGATGCTGTCGCATACCTTTTTCAAATTCACCAGGCCGCGTTCGTAATCCTTGCCCATGGCGTTGTCAATATTGGTGAACATTGCCCATACATTGACTGGGAATGGGAAATGCACATCGAAGCCCCAGCTCACTTTCGTGAGCGGACCTTTTTCTTCCAATTGAAAAAAAACCGGTGATTTACTCTCGAACGGTTCGGTAAATTCCAGGTCCAGATGCACGCGATCAGGCGTCAGCTGCCGGAGGGTTTGCTTTCCCGCACCTACGTCGTCATTGCCCGACCAGCTGTATACCGCGCCCGGTTCGCCATCCTGGCCGGTGATGCTGTACTGCATGTCCGGATCCAGCTTATCCCAGGGAGACCAGACTTTGAAATTCTTAAAAAAGCGTACCTGATCGTACACCAGTGCCTTGGGTGCCCGAATTTCGATGTTGCGCTCGATGTGGTAGTCTCTTTTGGCAAAAATGCCTAAGCCGCCCAGCAGCAGCAGCAGCCCCAGACCGATGTAAAGCAATACTTTGAGCATTTTCATAAATCTTACAAGTTGGTTTACAGAATATCGGCTACCCGCCGGGGTCGCCGCAGCTTTTCCCAGAAAAAGCCCTCCAGCTTTCTGGAGCCGGTACCCGCTTTTTTCATGGGGATGAATTTACCCGAGGGTTCGGTGTAGAATTTAATGCTCTCTACCTGGTTGTTCCCAAAAAAGAGGCGCATTTCGGAGCAGGCGGTTTCATTCACGCCCAGGTAAGCCCGCCGGTCGTCGAGGGCATAGTACACGGCCTGCGCATTGCCTTCCACCAGCATCTCGCGCACCTGATCGTCGCGGAAGAAAGCGGTCGTGTTGCGCCCCTTGATCTGGTTAAACAAAGCCTCATCTTCCGAATTGATGACCAGTGCGTTCTGGCGCAGCCAGATGCGGTCTAACTTTTTGTTGCGCACCAGCATCCGGATCGTATCGCCGGAAAACTGCGAGGTGTCCGACCAGATGACCGGCTGCAGGCCCAGCTTGAAGAACCAGAAGATAGAGTCCGCCGAACTGAAAGACAGGGAATCGCAGGCCGCCTGCATATCGCTTTTGAAAATGCGTACGTCGCGATACGCCAGCAGCAGGCGCACGTCGGTCGCCGAGTCGGGTTTATACGACGTGAGGGTGTCGGCGGCCAGGTACAGCGTGTCGCGGTCGATCAGGGTTTTCATCATCGGGCGACCGGCCGCACCCTGTTCACCAGCGGAGCCGAAAGCGTGGAGGTACTCCGACTGCTTGTTGTAATCCATGCGAAAAGCCACGATGGTAAAGTCGCCCGCCGTGTCCTGCCACACCACGTTGCCTAAGGCGAGGCCGGCGCCCAGTTGGTCGTTGAAATTGAGCGAGTCGGCTTCAATGATGTTGGGCGGATCGCTCACCCGCCCCCGTCCGATGATCTGATAGTCTTTGTTGCGGCTGTCGTAGCGGATCTCGGCCCCCCGGATGTCGCGGGTGCTGTCCTGAAAGTGGGCATTGCCGCGCAGCACGGTTTGGTCGGTGAGGGTGGAGTAGCGGATCACGTCGG
>JBKJKS010000473.1:0-2638 GCA_046597295.1 Saprospiraceae bacterium | reverse complement strand
TTGTAGTTTTCGTAGGGTCCGGTCGCGTAGCCGTAGCGCGACTGCAACAGGCTGGACACCAGCGCCAGATCGGCAGCCAGCACCCGGGATTCGTTGTCATCGCCGGCACCACGACTGGCCACAAAATTGGAGCCCAGGTCCGAGCGGCGCTCCACCTCCATATTCGCAAAAAAGAACAGCTTGTCCTTAATCAGGGGACCCCCGAAGCTGAAACCGGTCTGTAGTTGGCGCAGATCGCCCCGGAACACATCCTGACCATCCACTTTAGTGCCGATCATGTCCTTGTTGCGGTAAAAACCAAAGACCGTGCCGCTGAACTTGTTGGTGCCGGATTTGGTCACGGCATTGACCGATGCGCCGGTAAAACCGGCTTGGGTCACGTCGTAGGGCGCAATGGAAACGTTGATCTGATCGATGGCGTCGAGCGAGATCGGCTGTGCATCGGCTTGTCCGCCTGGCGTGGCGGCATCCAGACCGAAGGGGTTGTTGAAAATCGTACCGTCCACCGAGTAGTTGTTGAACTGGTCGTTGCGGCCGGCGAAACTGCCGCCTTCCGCGGACATCGGGACCAGGCGGGTAAAATCCGCGCTGGAGCGGGTGATAGTGGGCAGCGTACGCAGCTGTTCGCTGGTGACGCTCGCCCCGGCCCCGTTGGCACGGGTATTGGCCGTACCAAACACCTCTACGCCGGTGATGGTGGTGCTGGCATCCTGCAGGCTGAAATCCTGGACATACTTTTGGCCCAGTTGCAAACTCACCAGCGTCACCTCGTCCGCGGTGTAGCCCGTGGTGGATGCTTTGATGCGGTACGGACCACCAATGCGGACGTTCGGCAGGTTGTAGCGGCCGTCACTGCGGGTGGTGACGCCGTAGTTGGTCCCCGAGGGAACGTGGGTGGCCACTACGGTAGCACCGGGGATGATTTCGCCCTGGGTGTCGGTGACCAAGCCGGTGAGCGCGGCAGTCGTGACCTGGGCAAAAGACATGGTGGGAAGACTGGCGGCGCCGAGCAGCACCAGCAGGAGGAAGAATGGTTTCATAGTAAAGAAAATGGGTTAGTGAACAGGAGTAAAGTTGAAAACTGCCGCAAACTTAACGTAGACTTCATGTACGCCAATGTTAAGTTTACATTTCTACAAACTTCCTAATCATCACCCGGCTCAGACCACCGGCGGTGGAATTATTTTCTCCACTTCGGGGGTGGTGGGTTGGATAGGCATGGCAGGAAGGCAGAGAAACAAAATAAAGGAAGGATGCTGACATCCGGAAAAAAAAATATGGGCCACCCTAGAAATCCAGGGTGGCCCATCCAGCACCGTGACCGAACGACGCGGGAAATCGAACCTATGGTTTGATCACCACGATGGTCTTGCTCATCGGACGCTGGTTATTCACCACGACATTGATCTGGTAAATACCCGCCGGTAAAGTTGCCGCCCTGAGTTCAATCTGCTCTGCTGGAAGAGCGCCGTATGCCTCCGTAAGGACCACCTGACCAAATTGGTTGACAATCACCATCGAAACGGCCTGACCGACATTTTTACTGTCCAGGGTGACCGTGAACTCATCCCACAAAGGATTGGGGACCACCGTAAAGTCGTTCTCCTGCAGCTCGCTCCTGCTATTTATTCCTTCCGTAGTCACGCCGTTATTATTATTTTGCAGCGGCACAGGAGGAACATACATAAAGCCGCAAGCGAAATTACATTCATCGAAATAATTGTGAATGACGCCCAGGTAGCCGGCAATCTGCCCCAACTGTCCGTTATTCAAGGCAGGATTGCCACCCAGTGCGCCGCTGGTGTAATCGAGCAGATCGCAAACCGTCACCACGGTACTTGGTATAAAGGCTGGTTTGGTGGCGCAGGCATGTGACAATTCCAGATTACAGAAATCCGGGAACAATTTGGCATTCAGCCAAAGCGCAACTGCCTGACCCCATAAAGCGCTGGCCAACCTGCCGTTTTGCTTCCAATTGTTCGGCACCGTGCACCCTCCGTTTAACACCAGATCGTTGGGGAATTTTTTAGCATTCCCTCCACCCGGCATCAGGCTGTTCAAACAAGCCGCTGACGCCGCGTACACCGTCAGGCTTCCGCCGCCGCCAGCGGCCGGAGAGCCCAGCACCATGGGTCCGGAATTCGTCAGGGCCAGGGTGATGAGTTCCAGCGCAGTCATTTGGGTACCATTGTAGTTAAATTTACCACTGGTACTGCCATAGAATCCCTGCGTCAGGTCACATACCAGGATACAAGGCCCACAGGTAATGGTTTGCTGACAGCTGCGGGTGTTCAGGCAATCATCGGTGGCCAACCAGGTGCGCGTGAACGAGCTGCCGGATCCACTGCAGGATGGTCCTGCCGGGGGATTGTCGGTATAGCTAAGATCCACATTGAGGTCACAGTCATCCGACGTCGTAGCGGTCCCCGTGTTGGCGGGGAGGGTGGACGCCTGACATGCCAAATCTTTTTGCGGCGGACAGGTGATGTTCGGTTTAATCAGGTCAGACGTCCAGGTGAAGGTCCTGAAACAGTTGGTGGTCAGGCCGCAGGCCGTGGCCGTGTAGGTGAAGGTCTGCGAGCGGGTACAGCCCACTGCCGTGATATCACTTACTGCGCAGGTCACTGGGACGCTGCCA
>JBKJKS010000354.1:0-2912 GCA_046597295.1 Saprospiraceae bacterium | reverse complement strand
GTCAATTTCCCGACCTGCCTCTCCAACCGCAAAAATTTTCGCCTGGATGCCCAGAGCGGCGTCCTGCACTACGACAATGGGAAGGGCATCCAATTCAGCGTGGAAGTCGCCGATTATGCCAACGGACTGGCCGTTACTCTGGAAATGCCGGCCGGGGCCGGGTATGGATTTCTGGCGCATCGTTGCGAGGACTGTCAGTAGCCTGCGCACTTTTAAGTTCACTAACTTCCTGGTTTGCAATAAAATATGCGGTTGTAGAAAAATCTCTACAACCGCATATTTTATCCGGTGGAAAGAAATTTCGGTTATTGCGGCCGTTATTAATCCATTGAACACCATCTTCCCCGTCTTATGCTACGTTTCGTATTTTATCTTTCAATTGCCTGCGGCTGGTTCTCCCTGGCCTGTAAGAACAGCAGCGCTCCCGTCCCGGTGCTGACCACCGGCTTAGCCCGTCAGGACAGCATGCAGGTGGAGGCGGACGCCATTGATCTGCTGCAAACGCTGCAGGGAAAATGGCAGAGCGAACAGGACAGCAACTACCTGATCGAGATCAGCGGCGATAAAATGAAACACTATAATGGTGGTCAGCTCAGTGTGGAATCGCAGATCGAGATCGACGCCAACTGCCGGAGCGTTGCCTGTACAGCCGATAGCCTGGAGACGAGCAGCGGCTGGTGCTTTGTGGAAAAGGGCCAGTTCGATGCGCAATGCAATCTGATCCTGAAATGCGACAAGCAGCTGTTGCAATACCGGGCGTTGGGAGCGGCGAGCCCCGGCCTGTCTTTTAAAAAGAAATGAAGCGGCGGCTACGCTTTCGTTTATTGAAACAAGGCCGGTGGCCAAAACTTTAGAAGTTTTCCGAACGCAGTCGCCAAAGCGGGCTACTTTTGCGGCGGATTTTTCAAAACTGACGTCATGTTTACGATCAATATTTACCTCCGTTTTGCACTTATCGCCGTCGGCATTCTGGGCGGCATCGGTCTCTGGATCGGGCTGGGCTTCTGGTACGGTTTTCCATTTTTACTGGTGGGCATTGTGTTGCTGGCCGGCTACATCCTGCTGGGGACTATTCTATCCAGCAATCAGCTCCTGGGGAAGCAACAATTGCAGGCTGCCCAGGACCGGCTCCAAATGACCTACTTCCCAAAATTGCTGCTCACGGGTTACAAAGGCGTGTATTTCATGACGCATGGCGCGTTGGCCATGCAGAAACGCGATTATAACACGGCAGAGGGCTGGTTGAAGAAGTCGCTCGATGCGGGTTTACCCTCCGACAATGAGCGGGGCGCCGCCATGCTGCAGCTCGTGATGATTGCCGCCTCCAGAAACAATGTGAAGGCTGCGCAGAGTCAGTTTGCGGAACTGAAAAAACTCAACGTCACTGAGCAGATGCTCAAGGAACAGATACGGGAAGTGGAGAAGCAAATGAAACAGCTCAATCAGGCCATGAGTCCCGGCATGATGTCTTCCATGATGGGCGCCAAAGGATTCCGGCCCGGCGGCAAACGCCGTACCCCCAGGATGCGCTGAGCAATATAGTCATCTGCGCTTGTCTGGCAGTGGCCGGTGCAGCAAGTTTCCATTAAGCCATGTCATGCGCCGGAATGCGGGCGCCCGGCTTAGCCAGCCCACCACTTCGCCTACCAGTATGCCAAGTAAGGCGCCGAACATCACATCGGCTAAAAAGTGCTGGAACAGAAAAATACGTGAAATCCCCACGGACGCCCCGAGCAGGGCAAACAATATCCCAAATCGGGGTCTTCTTTCCGCAAAAATCATCGCCAGTACTGTGTACAGGGCAAAGGCGCCGATCGTATGGCCGGAAGGAAAACTGGTTTGCCCGCTATTCAGGACCACCCCGGGAATCCGCGTGACTTCCTCGATCCGTCCCAGTTTCTCAAAATACGTCAGGGGCCGGTCGGTACCGATGATGTCTTTCAAATACCATTGCACCGGCAGGGTGGTCAGACCGGCCACCACGATCAGCAAGGCGTAGCGGTAGCGCCCAACCAGCAGCAACAGCAGGGCGAAAAATGCGTAGGCCCAAGCCTCGCCCAAATGGGTGAGGAAGCGGAACAGCGCGTTGAGCGGCTCGATGCGCCAGGGATTGAAGTAGAGAATTTCATTACCGTAGGGTACGTAGTAGTTGACTATCAGCCCAATATTGAACAGTATCAGGATGGTAATACTGAACCAGGGATTATACCAGACACTCTTCATACTGCATTTTCCTTTTTTTGAAAACGCTGGCGCAGGCGGTACACCAGCCGATCCAGGCGGTCGGTGCTGAACATCTGCGAATCACTGATGGCCCGTCGGGTCAGAAAAATGCTGATGGGCACTAAGATCAGGCTCGGCATCATGGCCGCCCAGAACGGCGTCATGATGTAGAGTTCCGCCAGCTTGCGGCAGACAATGGAGAGCATGACAAAAATCACGAAAAAGATGATCGACACCAGAATGGGATAACCGAAGCCGCCTTTCCGGATGATGGCCCCCATGGGTGCGCCAATGAACAGGAAAATGAAGCACACCAGCGCAAAACTGTATTTCGTGTACAGTTCATAGCCGGTTTTCACCCACTCAATCCGCCGGTTCTGGATCTGGGTTTTGCGCCCCTCCAGCAGGTTCCGATAGGTCTGCGCCTGGATGCGGGCATCCTTCAGCAACACCGGCAGGTCTTCGGGTGCAAAAGTTTCGGCCAGAGATCCATAGCCGGTGATCGGTTTGGTCAGTACCTGATGGGGTATTTTCGGGCCGGTGGCCGGCGCCGGCCTGGATGGCGCCGCCGGCTGATTTTTTGCAACTGCTACCAATGAGCCTTTCGTCCGGGGCGTTAGGGGCGGCGTATTCGAGGCGCCCGACACGGCAGGCGGGCGGCTGGGCGGGCGTTTCAGATTCAGCAACAG
>JBKJKS010000321.1:0-2729 GCA_046597295.1 Saprospiraceae bacterium | reverse complement strand
CAGGTTGTTCATCGTCAATTGCTCGTTGTTGTTGCCGACATTACAGCTGTATCCCATGCCGCTGGAAACATTGCAGTTCGTGTTGCAATTACTCAACAGGAACAAGTGCAGGTTCTGGGACAGGCCATTCAAGGTAATTGTTACGTTGGAGGTACTGGTCACCGTGAACTTATGAAAGGCCTCCGGACCGGTCATGTTCGTAAACTGGGCGCCATTCGGGAATACATAATTCGAATAGCTATAACTCCCGGTATTGTTCGATCCCGAATACGTAACGCCACAATTCAATAGAATAGCATTGTTGCAACTGTATCCTGACGGTTGGCCACCCAGGGTGCTGCAGTACTGAGTGGGTGAATAATTCGTCCAGGCGCCATTGCAATACACCCGGCAACAGTATTCGTAGTTGGCGTTGCTCACCAGACCCGTCATGTTCCAGTAATTGTTGGCGGAAGCCGGCGTAGAGTACCAATAGCTGTAACCGACCCGGCGGTACAGAAACTGATAGTACACCACACCGGTGATAAGGGTGCAATTAATTTTAATGCTGTTATACGTAATATTGGTCGCGTACAGATGGCCGAGCGTAGGGGGCGCGCAGCCGCTGCAGGAAACCGCAAACTGCTGATCGCCAAAGATCTGCAGGCCGGTGCTGGTATTGTAAGTCTGTATGGTATAATTGCCTACGGGCAAAGTACCGACGATGACGTTCTGTGTAAAGGGGGTTATCACTTGGGTACACACGCCCGGCTGAGTCGTAAAGGTCATGTAAATTTTGATGTAACTGCCCTGGACAGTGACCGTTGCATCAACAGTGGTACACATATTCGGCAGCGTGCCCTGCACGGTTGCCGTCAGTAGGGTATTGCAGTTGTACTGATTCGGGCCAATGGAAACCGAGCTGACGGTCTGCGCCTTGGCAGTAAAAATGCATAGTACCAAAAAGAGGAGGGTGTGGAATTGTCTAATTCCTTTCATAAAGCAGGTTTGAACTAATGATTGAATCGGTGAATTGGATGATCATGGAACGGTCCGGCGACCCTGGATTAAAGGTGATTACTGTCCAGGATTGCGCAAAACATATTCCCGGCGGATACTCTTTGTTGTACACTTGGTGACCACTTGGTAAGACCGTGGGCGAGGGGAATAATATGCCCACTTTGTGCTTTGTAAAAGGCATGTTAATGCCTTTTTTGGGAAAAACTCCTTATGGCCTGTTTTTTAGGAAACGATAAACTACCAGCTGGCCTGCTGTGCCATACCAGTTACTAACCGCATGATGCTGCGGAATTTACGGAGTTGAAAAACTGTTCCTGAGAAAGTATGCCGATTAGTATTCACCTATTGAAGGCAGGGATTAAGTTATACTTTCTGGCTCGCGCCCATCACCTGCTCCAAAGTGCTTTTGACCTGTTTTAAACTCCGCACGTCATCCTGCACCAGGATCAATTCCTTATTGGTCTGTTTAAGACTCAGACCCATAATGCGCCCTTTGGAACTGATAAATTGCAGAATTTTCTTGTACAAGTCGGTTTCAAAGAAGGACGACTGTGGATCGCTGATAAAATAACAGCGTAGTTTCCCCCCTTTCAGGATCAGTCTTTCGAAACCCAGTTGCTTGCAGGTCCATTGCAGGCGCAGTGCCTCGAACAGGGCATTGACCTGCTTGGGCAGTTTGCCGAACCGGTCTTCCAGCTCTTTGGCAAAAGCCGCTATGCCGGATTCATCGGTCACGGCGTTGAGTTCCGTGTACAGGTTCAGGCGTTCCTGCGTATTGGCAACGTATTCATCGGGAATAAGCATTTCCACGTCCGTTTCAATAGTCACGTCGCGGACGTAGGCGCCCCGGGTGGCCAGCTCTTCCTGGAACAGATCCTTGAATTCCGTCTCTTTCAGTTCCTGAATGGCTTCATCCAGGATTTTCTGGTAGGTTTCGTACCCGATGTCGGCGATAAAACCGCTCTGTTCGCCGCCGAGCAGGTTACCCGCTCCCCGGATATCGAGGTCGCGCATGGCCACTTGGAAACCGCTGCCCAGATCGCTGAACTCCTCGATGGTGCGCAGTCGCTTACAGGCCTCGTTGGTCAACACCGACAGCGGCGGCGCGAGCAAATAGCAGTAAGCCTTGACATTGGAGCGCCCGACGCGTCCGCGTAACTGGTGCAGGTCGCTCAGTCCGAACATATCGGCGCGGTTGATCAGGATCGTGTTGGCGTTGGCAATGTCCAGCCCGGTCTCGATGATGTTGGTGCAGACCAGTACGTCGTGTTTACGGTCGATGAATTCGGTCAGCACTTTCTCCAGGTGATCGCTTTCGAGCTGGCCGTGGGCCAGCGCCACGTCGGCAGCAGGGCAGAGCCGGCGGATCAGGTCGGCCATGGCGGGCAGGTCGTTGACCCGATTGTGCACGAAGAAGACCTGTCCGCCGCGGTCCAGCTCGGCATTGACCGCGTCGCGAATGACATCCTCGTCAAACACGCGGATCTCCGTGTGGATGGGCTGGCGATTGGGCGGCGGCGTCCGGATAATGGAGAGGTCGCGGGCGGCCATGAGACTGAACTGCAGGGTACGGGGAATGGGCGTAGCGGTCAGCGTGAGCGTATCGACGTTCACTTTGAGCGCCCGCAGTTTTTCCTTGCTGGCGACGCCGAATTTTTGCTCTTCATCGATGATCAGCAGACCCAAATCTTTGAAAACAATGTCTTTGGACAACATAGCGTGGGTGCCGA
>JBKJKS010000226.1:0-3827 GCA_046597295.1 Saprospiraceae bacterium | reverse complement strand
TGGACCGTATCCGAAATTGCTTACGCCCTTTGTTTCAGAGAGATAACCCATTTCAATAACTTCTTTAAGAAACATGCCGGTTTAAGCCCTTTGAAGTTTAGGCATGTTTGAATTTTGTAAGGAGCCAGTCTTGTCAACTCTGCATATACTTGTTAAAATTTTCCGTCTGCCCCTCAATGTTAATACCCAATTCCAGAAATGAATGGCGTTCCAGCCTTAATTCCTGGAATAAATAGGCAAATTGTTCCGCCGCATCGTCCAGCACGTCGCTCTGAAATACGTCGAAGTCTTTCCATTATTTGCTTATGATTAATGCAGAAATTGAGCCAACCCAAGGCAAAGCCCAGGCCTATTCCGCTTCCAATAGGCTAATTACCAAAACCTATCCCTCATCCAGCACGTCGTCGCAGTGATAGTGCTTTTTCGGAGCGCTGGGTTTATCGCCGCCTTCGCCGCCTTTTTTCACGTTCTGCAGCTTCTGGATCAGGTGGGCGCGCTCCAGGCGCACCGCGGTCTGGAGCTGCGTATCCTGCTGGCGGTCGAAGAACAGGATGCCGTCCACCCAGGTCTTTTCCGCCCTGGCGTAGACCGACAACGGGTGGTCGTTCCACAACACCAGATCTGCGTCTTTGCCAATTTTCACGCTGCCGATGCGGTCGTCCACCCGCAGTAGTTTGGCGGGGTTGAGGGTGACCATTTTCCAGGCATCTTCTTCTTTCATCCCCCCGTAGAGCACACTTTTGGCGGCTTCCTGGTTGAGGCGGCGGGCCATTTCGGCGTCGTCGGAGTTGATGGCCACCACCACGCCGCGGTCGGCCATCATTTTGGCATTGTACGGAATGGCTTCGTACACCTCGAACTTGTAGGCCCACCAGTCGCTGAACGTGCTGCCGCCCGCGCCGTGCTTGGCCATTTTATCGGCCACCTTGTAGCCTTCGAGGATGTGGGTGAACGTGTTGACCCGGAATTTGAACTGCTCGGCGACCCGGATCAGCATGGTGATCTCCGACTGCACGTAGGAGTGGCAGGTGATGTGCCGTTTGGCCTCCAGGATTTCCAGCAGCGCTTCCAGGTCCAGATCAGTGCGGTAAGTTTTGCCGGACTTTTTTAATTTTCCATACTCCTGGGCGCGGGTGAAGTAATCGACGAAGACCTGTTCCACGCCCATCCGGGTTTGCGGATAGCGGCTACGGAAATTCTCGCCCCAGTTGGCTTGTTTCACGTTTTCGCCGAGGGCAAACTTGATAAAACCCGGCCAGTTCTGGAACTTCAGCTCCTCCGGCGCGTAGCCCCAGCGCAGCTTGATCAGCTGGGTCTGGCCACCGATGGGGTTGGCCGAACCGTGCAGCAGGTGGCTGCTGGTGACCCCGCCGGCCAGCTGGCGATAGAGGTCTATGTCTTCGGAGTCGATCACGTCGCCGATGCGTACTTCGGCGCTGCTTTCCTGGGTACCTTCGTTCACCGAGCGCGCCACGGCAATGTGCGAGTGCTCATCGACGATGCCCGCCGTGAGGTGTTTGCCCGTTCCGTCCAGAACCACGGCATTGTCCTGCACCGGTAGCTGCCGCCCGATCTTCTGGATTTTCCCGTTGCTGATCAGCACATCGGTATTTTTCAAAATGCCTTCCTTTTCATTGGTCCACACGGTGGCGTTGCGGATCAATACTGTCCGGGCCTGCGGGCGCTCCTGCCAGCCGAACGCGGTGAAGGGGTACACCAGGACGCCGGTCTCGGGACGCACGACCACCGCCGGTTTGGGCGCTGGGGCGGGATCGGCAGCCCGGACGAAGGTGGCGCGCCAGTCCACCCAGCTGCCGTCGGGTCGGGTACCGCGCCCCGACCATTCGCGGTTGGCGATGGAACCGGACAGGGCGAAATAGCCCTTGACGAGGGTGTCCGGCTGGAACGACAGCACCACCAGACCGCCGGGGGAATAACTGAGGCTGGCCTTCACTTTGCTGCTGTCGGCCTTGATAATCTGCGCTTCCGGTGCCTCGGGTTTGCCGCTGATTTTCAGGGTGTAGGCGTCGGCGCCCACCGCGAGGTTAAAAATACCGAACAGGCTGGCCGGTACCGATTTGTCGGGGGTGACGTCGAAATTTTTGCCGCCCACCCAGTTCTGATAAATTTTGGTGTCGGCTTTGAAAATGGAGCCTGAAGCGACAAAAAAATTGGCCCGCTTGCCCTTTTCCAGGCTGCCCAGCTGCGTGCCGGCGCGGATAAACTCCGCTGGCTGCCAAGTCAGGGCTTTCAAGGCGGTTTCCTCGGTCAGGCCATGTTCTACGGCTTTGCGCAGCTGCTCCAGAAATTTGCTTTTTTCTTTTAACCCAGCCGTCGTCAAGGCAAAAGGAATGCCGGCGGCTTCCAGACGGGCAGGATTACCTGGCGCCATTTCCCAGTGTTTCAGGTCGTGCAGCGGGACGTTCATGGCGTCGTAGGGGTCGCGCACGTCGAATCCTTCCGGGAAGGCCAGCGGGACGATCAGTCTCTGACCGCTGGCCTGAACGGCTTCGAGGCGCTGGTATTCGTCGCCGGCGGTCTTGACCAGGTATTTTACGCCAAACTCCTGCCCGAGGCGGGCGATGCGCAGGATATCCAGCTTGTCCGCCGATTCAAAAATCTGGGGCAGCCCCTGTACGGTGTTCCAGGCCTCCAGCGACAGGTTCTGCTCCTCTTGACGGCCTTCTGCCTGGTACCAGCGGCCATCCAAATAGGTTTGCCGCAGCAGCGCGATGCTGCCCATGAGCGACGCGGGGTAGTCCTGCGTACTGGTGCCTTTTCGAAACGACAGGTGGTGGCTGGCGGCGGGCAGCAGGGTGGCCTCGTGTTCGCGCCGGTCGGTGAGCGCCACCAAAGCCCCGGTGCCCCGGGCAATGCCGTCGGCCCGGTGGGTCAGCACGGCGCCGAAACCGAGCTTGCGCAACTCCTCGGCGGCTTTGGCATCGACCACAAAGGCGTCGGCGGCATTGAATTCGGGGCGTAGTGCCTCGTTCCAGGCGAAAGCCCCTTTTTTATTGGAGAGCGGCTGCGGCTGAGACCGCTGCGATGGGGTACTGCCGGGGGCCTGCGGCGCCGGTAAACCATAACCCGCCGCGTACAGATCGATGAACGCCGGATAGATCGTCTTGCCGGTACAATCGGTGACCACCGCAGCGGGTGGCAAGGCGATATTCCCGCCGCAGGCTTCCACCCGGCCGTCGCGGATGAGGAGGGTAGCCCCTTCGAGCCGGGTCTTGTAATCCACAAAAATGGTGGCGTTCGTGAAGGCGAACAGGCCTGCCCGCTCATCGGAGGGCGCTGCGGTGGGAAAAGTCTTTTGGGCCCGCCCGGCAAAGGGGAACAGGCAAAGGGCAAGGGGCAACAGGCAATTGGTAACCGCCGAAAATGGCCGAATTGAAAATTTCATGCAGGGAAAAATTTGGGGGTAAATGTAGGGGCGCAGAAGGGCAAAGCGCAAAAAAGCAAAGGGCAAAAAGGCGAAGGTGCAATCATCGGTCCGGCTTTTTATGATGTATCCGCCAATTTACGCTTGCCCTTTGCTTATTGCCTTTTGTCTATTGCCTTTTATCAATTTCCCCTTTCCGCGGCTCCGCAGCTTTCTTTTCTTTTACCTCGCGTCCAAAGTCCTTCAACGATTTGGTGATCAGCCATTCCAGATGCCCATTCACGCTGCGGAATTCATCAGCCGCCCACTTTTCCAGAGCCGCGTAGGTCGCTTCGTCTATGCGGAGCACAAATGATTTTTTTGCTGCCATAGGTGGGTGGGTGGGTGGATTGATGATGGTGGAGTGGAGGTTGAGAGGGGTTTAGAAGGGTTTAGACGGTTT
>JBKJKS010000070.1:0-17492 GCA_046597295.1 Saprospiraceae bacterium | reverse complement strand
GACAAAAAATCCAGGACGGTTTCGACCAAAACTTCCGTCAACTGCTTCCAATGGCACAAGATCTTTTACAAGAAGTGCGCGCAGCCAAAGGCAAGGGTACCGCGCTGGCGGCTTAGTTTGCCATTTCACACAACTTGCCAACCACGAAATGAACGTTACTTGCCAGCCAGAATCGCCTTGTAGCGTGCCGGTTCGTTCAACAGGCGCACGGCTTCGTCCACTTCGGGGTCGTTTTTCAGGCTCTTGCGCACTTTGCCGCGCTGGAAGTAGTACCGGCCCACGATTTCCTGTTCGATCTCGCGCACGATACGCGCCTTGTTCTTCTCCAGGGCCACTTTCTTTTCAGCAGCGACCTTCTTAGTCAGGTCGTCGAAGTCGGTTCCCAACGAAATATTCTCATTGGTGGCCGCTGCCCGCAATTCGATCATTTTCTGTTCGGCTACGGTCTGGTAGGTGAAATTCTTACCCTGCACAAAACGGCTGAATTCGTCCCAGCCGGTAAAGGCGAAAATTTCCGCCGAATCGATACTGGCATGGCCGAGGGCAAACTGGGTAGCGTAGTCGAAGATGATATTTTGATCCAGCAGGGCCTTCACGACGCCGGTGGCCGTATCGTGGGGCAGTACCACGTCGGGCTTGATACCGCCGCCGTCGGAGACGGGCCGACCGTCGCGGGTTTTGAACTGCCCCCGTTCCGTCTCGGGAATATCCACGGGCTTGCCGTCTTTATAGCGCACCGCCTGGATGCAGCGGCCCGAGGGCGTGTAGTACTTGGCGGTCGTCAGTTTGATTTTGGCATTGTAGCCGATCTCCCGCATATTCTGCACCAGCCCTTTACCAAAGCTGCGCTGGCCCATGATGACCGCCCGATCCAGGTCCTGCAACGCCCCCGAAGTGACTTCGCTGGCCGAGGCACTGTGCGCATCCATGAGGACCACCACCGGGATGGTCTCATCTACGGAGGGGTTCTGGGTCTTGAAAGCAATATTCCACTCCGGCACTTTGCCCTTGGTACTCACCACCAGTTCGCCGGCCGGCACGAACAGGTTGATCAGGTTGACCGCTTCATTGAGCAGGCCGCCGCCGTTGCCACGCAGATCAAGGATAAGACCTTTCAGATTTTCATCCTTATTCTTCATCGACCGCAGGGCGGTGGCCACGTTTTCGCCCGCATCCTGGGTGTAGGTACTCAGGTTGACGTATCCGATGTGTTCCGCTACCAGGCCGGAGTGCGGGACATTGGGCAGGTTGACCTCATCGCGCAACAATTTGATCTTCAGATCTTTAGTCTCCCCGGGCCGGCGTACCAGCAACTCCGCTTCCGTGCCGGGGAAGCCCCGCAGGAAATCCAGCACCTGTTGCTCCGATTTGCCCTTGGCACTTTGACCGTCCACTTGCACAATGGCATCGCCGACTTTGAGGCCAGCCTTGTGGGCGGGACTGTTTTCATATATTTCGGCCACCACCACCCAGTCGCCAATACTTTTCGCCACGGCGCCCACGCCGTTGTATTTGCCATCGGTTTGGATGCGGTAGCCCTCGATATCGGTCTCGGAGAAATAATTGGTGTACGGATCGAGGCCGCCGAGCATAGCGTCCATGCCCCGGCGCATCACCTGATTCGGATCGAGTTCATCCACGTAGGCCTGATTGAGTTCCCGATAAGCATTGGCGAATATTTCCAAGTTCTTAGAAATTTCAAAATACCGGCGTTGAGCAGGCAGGGGCGTGACCAGCAGGCACAGCGCGATAAGCGAGGATAGTGCAAAGGGCATTTTGTACATGGTGCAAATTTGTGTTTGGAAAAACAAAGGGCCAAGATCGGACCTGGATAATGCCGGCTACCTGCACGGTCGGGCCTAAACGACAAAAAGCCGGTATTTAGTAGCGGGAAGCGTAGAATTTGACCCTTTTCAGACCGGCAGAGACACCCAGAGGTGTGGCATGGATGCGGGGGAAATTTTTTCTAAAAAAAATTTCCCCCGCATCCATGCCACACCTAAACCGGCTAGTCCAGAAACTGTTGCAACACCGCCAGTAGCGCCAGCGGTTGATCGGCATGCACCCAGTGCCCGGCGCCTTCGATGGTTACGAGTTCCGCCTGCGGGAACAAGGCCTTGATCATCGGCAGGTCCGTGTCCTGAATATAGTCCGAACGGCTGCCGCGCACGAACAGTGTGGGCTTATCGAAAGGGTCGCCGGTCACCGGGGCCAGGATGTCGGCGTAGTGTTGCCACAGCACCGGCAGGTTCATTTTCCAGCCGAATGTGCCATCTTCCCCACGGGTAATATTTTTCAGCAAAAACTGCCGGGTGACCAGGTCGGGTACGCGCGGCAGCAGGTAATCGTCGGCTTCCTGGCGCTTGCTTATTTTAGTCAGGTCCAGACCCAGCAGCGCCTGAAAAATGTCCCCCTGGTTGTCTTCGGCCTGGCCCGGGCCAATATCCACGACCACCAGCCGGTCCACCAGGTCAGGGGAGCTCAGCGCCAGTTGCATCGCTACTTTGCCACCCATACTGTGGCCGATGGCCGCGGTACTGAACATCCAGCGGGCTTCCAGAAAGACGCGTACGTCTTCGGCCAGCTCCGGATAGCGGTGGCCCGGCACGTGGGGCGATCGGCCGTGGTTACGCAGATCGGGCGTCACCACCGTATGCGTGGTTGCCAATGCCTTGGCAATGGTCTGCCAGTTATCGGAGAACCCGAACAGCCCATGCAAAATCAACACCGGGCTGCCCTGGCCAAATTCGCGGGCGAAAAGTTCCATACTGCGCTAAAAATTGCGGCAAAGAACCGGAAGTTGCGGCAAGTTTTTTTTGGGGATTTCTAAAAAACGGCCAGCGTGCCGGCAGTGGAGGCGGGAGGCCCGCCGCTGCCGATTGGAAAAGCGCCCGTTGCCTGCACCGTACACGGGTCGTGAAAAGCGCCCCGACATGGCCCGGGCCCATCGGGCAGGCCGCCGAACAAAAAATCATCGTAACTTCACCGCGTACCAACACCGCCTGCTGATTTGAAACACTTCCTGCCACATTTTATTCAGGAAAACTACCGCCATAGCCTGCACGAAGGTCGGCTGCAAGCCTATACGATGTTCGTCGACCTCAGCGGCTTTACCCGCCTGACCGAAACGCTCATGCGCAAGGGCGCGGAAGGCGCCGAGGAGCTGTCCTACGTGCTCAATCATATTTTCCAGCCCACTGTTGCCCTGGTGTACCGGCAGGGCGGATTCATCCCCTATTTTGCCGGCGATAGTTTCACCGCTATTTTTCCCAATCATCCGGGCGGCCCGGCGCATGCCGAAACCGTGGCCATCGCTACCCAGGTCATCGAGGCCGCCCAATCCACCCTGAACCGCTTCGTACGGGCACAGGAAGAGACCGATTCGCTGCTGGCGGAACACCACATCGGTATTAAGATCGGCCTGTCCGAAGGGGAAGTGGAATGGGGTATCGTGGGCAATCAGCGTAAGGCATACTACTTCCGCGGCTTGCCCATCGAAGGCTGTTCGCAGGCCCAGGTCCGCGCGCTCAGCCTCGAAATGGTCTGCGACGAGCGCTTTGCCGCCTACCTCTATCCACTGGGACTGACCGCCCAGGACCTGGGGGACGGCTATTTCCGGATCCGCGAACCCCTGGCCGGCAGCACCATGCCGAGCGAGCTGTCCGACGCCAAGGATAGGCTGGACCACCCGGTGCACCTGCCACCGCCCGATCCGGAAATCATGGCGGAGTTCCTGCCCCGGGAAGTATTCACGGAGAATAACCAGGGCGAATTCCGCAATGTGGTCAGCGTATTCCTGTCGTTTGCGGGCGTGGACACCCACGCGGCCCTCGACCATTTCGCTTCGGCCGTACTGGATCAGGTCGACAATTTCGGGGGCTATCTGAAGGAAATCGACTTCGGGGACAAGGGCGGGGTGATGTTTTCCCTGTTCGGTGCGCCCATTTCTTTTGAAAACAACGTGGAACGCGCCCTCGAATTTATCGCGGCGGTGCAGGACGATCTGCGTGATCTGGAGAACCTGACCGGCGCGCGCTACCGCATTGGCATCACGGCCGGGGTGGCCTTCACCGGCGTGATCGGCAGCGTGGAACGCTGTCAGTACGCCGCGGTGGGTGCCCGCGTCAATCTCGGCGCCCGGCTGATGATGAAAGCGGCCTGGAGCGAGGTGATGGCCGATGAGAACGTGCAGCGAAACCGCAATTTCAAATTCACCTTTCGGGGCGAGGCCCAGTATAAAGGCTTCGAACAGCATATTCCGACGTATACGCTGGCCGGTCGCAGCTTGGCGGGGCGGGCCAGTTACGCCGGCGGCTACATCGGTCGCCAGGGCGAGCAGGAGGCTCTTTTTGCATTCACTTACCCCCTGCGGGAGGGACGTTTTGCGGGAATGGCCTTTGTGTTTGGCGAAGCCGGTATTGGCAAAAGCCGCCTGAGTTACGAGTTTCGGCGCCGTCTGCGCGAGTCCATGACCGTCAGTTGGTTCAGCTGCCAAAGCGACCAGATTTTGCGCAAGCCGTTCAATCCTTTCATTTATTTTCTGAAAAATTATTTTGATCAAAGCCCGGAAAACAACCAGGAACGCAACCGCGAATTTTTTGACAGCAATTTCAAAGAACTACAGGACGACCTGATCGGCAGTCGCCACCCGGAGGCGGAAGCGGTACGCCGGGAGATCGCCCGCACCCAAAGCGTGCTGGCCGCCATGGTCGGCATCCACATTTCCGGCTCGCTGTGGGAACAGCTCGATGCGCGGGGCCGCTATCAGAACGGGCTGGCGGCCATGGCCAACCTGTTCGTCGCCGAATCGCTGCTCCAGCCGGCGGTGATCGAACTGGAGGATGCCCACTGGTTTGACGATATGTCGCGGGAATTCATGGCCCAATTCATTCGCCGGGCCCAGGGCTACCCACTGCTCTTTTTGTCCAGCAGCCGCTACGAGGACGATGGCAGCCGGGCCCACATCCTGCGCCCCAATGTGCTGCAGGAGGCGGGTGTACCGATGCTGGAACTGGACCTGAATTTTCTGCAACCCGATGATTTGAAGTCTTTTGCCCAGGCACGGCTGGGGGGCAATCTGCATCCCGAACTGTTGGAACTACTGCAACGGATGACCCAGGGCAACCCGTTTTACATCGAGCAAATGGCGGATTATTTCCAGGAAGCCAACCTGCTGAAGAATACCGACGGTGTGCTGCAATTGCATAATGGCGACATCCAGATCAGTGATTCGGTGAAGCAGATTATGATGGCCCGCATCGACCGGCTGAGCGGCTTGGTCAAAGAGACGGTGAAAGCGGCGGCCGTGATCGGACGGGAGTTCGAACTGCCGGTGCTGAGTGCGGTGATGGCCCGCCAGGAGGAATTTGCCCTGCGTAACGGCGACCTCGAACTGGTGTTGCGCGAGCAGATCCAGACCGCCGAAAAATGGCAGGTGTGGTATGCCATGAACGAGTTGCGCTACATTTTTCGGCACTCCCTGTTGCGGGAGGCGGCCTACGATATGCAGCTGCGCACCCGACTGCGCGAATTGCACCAACTCATCGCCGAGGCCATCGAACAGCTCTATCCCAATTCCGAAGAGCGCTACGTGGACCTGGCCTTCCACTTTGCCGAGGCCGAAGACAAGCGCAATACGAATAAATACCTGGAAAAAGCCGCCCGCTACGCCCAGCGCAATTTTCAAAACCGGCAGGCCCTGCAGTTTTACGCCCAGCTCATCCAAAACCTGGACGGTAAGAACAAAAAGACCAAGAAAACCATCAAACTGCTGCTCCGCAAAGGCGCGGTGCACGAGCTGGTGGGACAATGGGAAGAAAGCGAAACTGATTACCGTACCGCATTGGAACGCGCCAAGGTGCTCAATGACTGGTACCTGATCGGGCGCGCCAACCGGCGGCTGGGCCAGTTGCTCATGCTGCGTGGCAACTACACGGAGGCCAAAAAACACCTCGATGTCGCCATCACCTGTTTCGAACTGGCCAACGATCAGATCGGCACCGCCAAGACCTACGGCAATCTGGGTACTTTCTTTTTTCGGCAAAGCAATTACACGGCGGCCAAAAGCTGGTTTGCCAAAGCCATCGAGATCAACCGTTCGGTACACCGCGAGGTGGAGAATGCGGCCATCGTAGCCAATCTGGGCCTGACCTTCATGAACCAGGGCAACTACGACGAAGGCATTCGCTGGATGGAAGAGCAACTCGATATTGCCGAACGCACCACCGATAAGCAAGGCCTCACTACCTTGTACACCAATCTCGGCATTATTTACCTGGAAAAAAACAGCCTGGACAGCGCCCTACTCTGCCTGGAAAAAGGCCTCGCCCTCTCCGAGGAACTGGGCAACAAGCTGCTGATGACCATTTGCATTGGCAGCATCGGATCGGTCTGGGAAAAGAAGGGCGATTACGCCAAGGCGATGCAGAATTTCGAGCGTGACCTGCTGCTGGTCCGCGAACTCGGCGATAAGCAGGGCACGGCCATTGCCTGCGGTCTCATTGGCGATCTGTTGTCCGTCATTGGCGAATTCGATCGGGCCATTGGTTTTCTGGAGCAAAATCTGGCCCTCAGTCAGGAGTTGAACTACAAGAAAGGCATTGCCAAAGCCCTGAATACGCTGGGTGACACTTGGTTCTACAAAGGCGATCACGTGCGCAGCATCCGTTACTACAACGAGGCGATCGAATACGCCCGCGCGATGGGCAACAAGCTGGTACTGGGCTACTCGCTGATGGAAAAAGGCTTGGTGCACGTCCACGCCAGCGAGCTGTCGGTGGCCCGCCAGCTACTCGAAGAAGGCCGCGACATTGCCCTGGCCCTCGGCAATGCCGACCTCACTTTCAGTGCCAATATCCTGCGGGCGCAGGTCATTCTGGCCGAAGGCAACCGCCCCGAGGCGCTGCGGCAATTACACCAGCTGCTGGCCATGTCCCGCACGGAACGTGAGGAAGCCGCCGTACATTTCGAACTGCGCCGCATCGCCGAACAACCCGGCGCCCATTTGCAACGCGCACTTACGCTCTACCGCAGCATGTATGCCCGCACCCCCCAACATATGTACTACATGCGCATTGAGGAACTGGAGCTGGAACTGGCCGGTGTGCAGGAAGGTGATGAAAAATGAAGTGCTGCGGGCTGAGCAATCGTACATACCCCTTTCGTAAATTAATAACCACGCACCTTGGCCCGCTACCTGCTTCGCCGCCTGATCTTTGCCGTCAGCACCCTGCTGCTGCTCTCGATGGTCATCTTTGGAATGGTCAAGTATGCCCCCAGCGATCAGGCCATCACCTGGGAAGGACGCCAGGGTCAAACCCTGCCCTACCACCAGCAAATAGCGGAAGCCACCCGCCTGGCGAACGCTGCCCACCTGCACTTGCCGGTCTTTTACTTTGCGCTGACCACCGCTGACCGGCCCGACACTGTAGACCGCATTTTTCCCTACGAGCGCCGGGAACGGCTGGTGCGCCTGCTGGACCAAAGTGGCTACTGGCCAGCGGTGCAGCAGTATGAGACCGCGTTGGGCAACGCAGAAAAGGCGGCTTGGGAGGAACCCGCATCCGTTCCATGGCGTCTTATGCTGACCGATCTGCGCCGCAGCCGGCGGCTGGGGGCCATCGATACGTTGGCCAGGGCCGTCCGCGATTCGGCTGGTCCAACCGCGCTCGAAGGCCGGCTGGAAACACTGGCGCAGGCTGCGGAGACTTTGCATACCGAGCTGCGGTTGAAAAATCGTTGGCTGCCGGCCCTGCACTGGTTCGGTGGAAACAATCAGTACCACCGCTGGCTGACCGGTTTTCTGGTGGGCGATTTCGGACGCTCCGTCTCCTTCCAACGCCCGGTATGGGAGGTCATCCGGTTTCCATTGCTGGCCACTTTGTTTGTTAATGGCCTGTCTGTTTTGCTGGCCTTCGGCATTTCCATACCGCTGGGCATCACCATGGCTCGCCGCCAGGGGCGTTTCGATCGGCTCCATCGCTGGGCTTTACTGCTCCTGAACGCCATGCCGGGATTCTGGTTGGGGGGCTTGCTGGTGCTGCTGTTGGCCACACCGCATACGGGGCTGCATTGGATCGACGGCATCGACCTGGCCGCCTACGATCCGGCAGACGGGCCGTTTTTGCTCTGGGTAGGCCAAAATGCGGGTAAATTCATCCTGCCGGTCCTGACGATCACCCTCCACGCCCTGGCCCTCATCACCCTGCAGCTGCGGGGCAGCCTGCGGGAGGTGTTGTTTCAGGACTTCATTCGCACTGCCCGCGCCAAAGGCCTGGCGGAAAAGGTCGTGTACCGGCGCCATGCCTTTCGGAATGCGCTGTTCCCGCTCATCACCATCATTGCCGGCGTATTTCCGGCGCTTTTCGCCGGTTCGATCGTCATCGAGTATTTGTTTGCTTTTCCCGGTATGGGCATGAAAACCTTTGAGGCATACGCCTTCGAAGATTATCCGGTGCTCTTCGCCATCCTGATGCTCGGTGCGGTACTGACGGTAGCGGGCAATTTCCTGGGCGACGTATTATACGTATGGGCCGACCCGCGGGTCCGGCTGGACAGGCCGTAAACCTATTTATCCCAACATTCCTGTTGTACTAATCTGGCAAATTCCGGATCACGGATCAGGCGGAGGTAGGTATTCTGGTTGTGGCGTTCATTCTGGACGGGGGTCTGGTCCTGAAAGATCAGGTCGGCTAACTTGTCCCAGCCCAGCCGTTCGGCCGCCAGCATGGCCAGGCACTGGCCATGCTGGGGTGACTGGTCGGGATGACTGCGGACTTCGGCGGCGGTCGCCAACTGGAGGTAGGCGGTCATGGTCGGGCGGGTGGGCTGATAGAAATCCAGCCGGTGGATCTGGGGATCGCCGGGCAGGTAGCGCAGCTCGAAGGCGTGGCGGTCTTGCAGCGGAAAACCGTTGGGTAAGAGAATGGTACCGGTATCCGCCACCGTGAATTTACCACTGATCTGGGCACTGTCGGCGGTAATAAATCCATAGAAGACCTTGCGCTGCCGGCCCTCAAAAACAACGTACAACTGTGCCGTGGTCGTTCGTCCTTCCGCACCGAGCCGCTGCGCGTTTTCTGCGGATAATTTGCTGAACAGGCTGGTCCTGGTCATCTCTTTCTCCCGCTGCTGCCGGCCATACCAGGTGAGGCCCGCGAAGACCAGGGCCAGCACGAGCACGAAGCCCCCGATAAATAGCCCTACCTGCCGGTTGTTACGATGCTGGTCTGCCTTACGGTCGCGGTTGCGCGGCGTATCGACCGTTTTATTGACCAAAAAAGCGTAACTAAATCGTCCGTCCGGTTCTTTTTGCAGACTCAATTCGCATAGCTCGTCTTCGATAAAAAACGAATAGGTGCGCGACTCTTTGACCAAAAAATCAATCTGAATGACCCGCAGGTTGCAGTGAATGACCAGGTGTCCACTGTTGTCGCCGTGGTACAGCCCCACCCGGTGTCGCCCACCATGACTATCGAGTAACACCCAACCGAGTTGTGCCATGTATGCGTGGGACGAAGGCGTGAGCAAATTGACGAAGGAACGTCATTTAGCGCGTTTTGTGGCGCAGCTGCACCATTTAACATTTTCCCGTCCCGGAGGTTTGAAAAATAGCTGTACCAACCTGGCGATGGGGTAACCGGACATCACCGGCTGCCCCATCACTTGACTCGTAAAACTACTTTTTTGGTCGCTCACTCGACCTTTTTGCGCCCCTTCACTTTGGGACGCCCCAGGCTTTGGTAGTGGAAATCCAGCTGCTTCATTTGATCCACGTCGTACACATTACGGCCGTCGAAAATGACCGGCGTTTGCAGCAGGGCTTGCATACGCTCGAAGTCGGGTGTGCGGAATTCGCTCCACTCGGTCAGGATGCACAGGCAATCGGCTCCTTCCAGAGCGGCGTACATGGTATCCGTCAGTTGGATGCGATCGCCGTAGATCTCGCGCACGTTACTGGCCGCTTCGGGATCAAAAGCCTGTACTTTGGCACCCATGGCCAGCAGCTCGTCGATGATGACCAAGGCCGGCGCTTCCCGGATGTCGTCCGTATTAGGCTTGAAAGAAAGACCCCAGATGGCGATGGTTTTGCCGGCCAGGTCGTTTTTATAATAGCGGCGTATTTTTTTGGTCAGCACACTTTTTTGCAGGGTATTGACCTTCATCACCGCTTTCAGGATCTTGAAATCGTAGCTGTAGCCACCTGCCGTTTTGGCCAGTGCCTGGACGTCCTTCGGAAAGCACGAGCCACCATAACCGATCCCGGGAAACAAAAAGCGTTTGCCGATGCGACTGTCGCTACCCATACCGATGCGCACCATATCTACGTTGGCGCCCACTTTCTCGCAAAGGTTGGCGACCTCGTTCATGAAAGAAATGCGCGTCGCGAGGTAGGAATTAGCGGCATATTTGGTCATTTCTGCCGAGCGCTCATCCATGAAATAGATGGGGTTGCCCTGCCGGACAAAGGGCTCGTACAGTTGTTTCATCACTTTGCGGGCCTTTTCGCTGCGGGTACCCACCACGACCCGGTCCGGCTTGAGGAAATCCTCCACGGCCACGCCTTCGCGCAGGAACTCCGGATTGGATACGACATCGAACAATTTTTTGGACAGCTTAGTCGCCAGGATCGCGGACACCTGTTCGGCAGTACCCACCGGCACCGTACTTTTGTCCACAATGACTTTGTAATCCGTGATCAGCTCACCCAAATCGCGGGCGGTGCCCATGATATACGACAGATCGGCGCTGCCATCTTCGCCCGGTGGCGTGGGCAGGGCCAGAAAGATAATCTGGCTGGGCAGGATGGCTTCCCGCAGATCGGTAGTGAAGTGCAAACGGCCTTCCTTCGTATTGCGTTCGAACAGGACATCCAGCCCCGGCTCGTAGATCGGAATTTCGCCCTTTTTCAGACGTTCTACCTTCTGCGCATTGATGTCCACGCAAATGACATTATTACCGGTTTCAGCAAAACAGGTACCGGTCACCAAACCAACGTAACCTGTACCAACGACAGCGATATTCATGTTTTCTTTAACCTATTTTAGTAAATGCGCGCAAAGATAGGAGACCGAACAATCCCAAACTTGTCAAACGGAAATTTTCTTTCCGCTTGGCCAATGGGGTACATTTGAAATATTGTTTGGACGAATCTTCTACTTTTAACCCAAATTCCAATCTCACGTACAATGCCAATGGAAAAGCACTACCTCCCAATTTTTCTGCTGTTACTGATTGGATTTACCCCAACTTCTTTTGCGCAGAAAGCAGCCACCGTGGTGACCAATATTGTGCCTAACCCGGGTTTTGAGCGCTATGCCAGCCCGCCGGTGGGCTGGTCCTACCGGGGCGCTTACTTCGGACAGGTCGTGAAATACTGGTTCAGCGCCACGACCGCCAGCCCCGACGTGTATGGGCCCGGCGTAAAGGTGCCGCAGGACTGGGCACAAAAAGGGTTTGGCGAAGCCCGGCCCCATACCGGCAAGGCCATGGCCGGCATTACGCTGTTCGGCTGTACCAACGGCAAGCCGCACTGCCGCGAATTCGTGGAAATCCAACTCGCCGAGCCGCTCGTGACCGGCCAGACTTATTACGTGGAATTCTGGGTCACCCACCTGGGAAAGTCACTGCAGATCAATCGTATCGGCGCCCTGTTTTCCGAGCAGCGCATTGAGAACAAGACCGATCAACCCATTGTGGCCGAGCCACAAATGAGCGCCCAAGATCTGGTCGTTGCCCCTCATGGTAAATGGGTAAAGGTGAGCGGTAGTTTCAAGGCCACCCAGGAAGCGGAGTATCTGATCATTGGCAACTTTCATGATGATGCCAGCACCCTGAGCTATGCCTACCGCGAAGACTGTTTCAACTATGCCTATTACTATGTGGACGACGTCGTCGTACGTAAGTCGCCGCCCTACCTGACGGTACCGGTGAAGCCCGATGACCTCACCCGCCAAAATTTCGAGCCGGGTAAGACCATCCGCTTGAAAAATATTTATTTTGAGTTTGACAAAGATGAACTGATGCCGCGTTCGTTCGTGGAGCTGAATAAACTGCTGGCTATTCTACGCGCCAATCCCCTCATGGTGATCGAGATCCTGGGCCATACCGATAACTATGGCGAGGACGGCTACAACCTCAATCTGTCACGCCGCCGCTCCAAATCGGTCATGGATTTCCTGCTGGAAAACAACATCGCCGCCAGCCGGCTACGCTACCGCGGTGAGGGCGAACGCCAGCCAGTAGCCACGAACGACACCGATGAAGGTCGCGCCCAAAACCGCCGGGTAGAATTCGTGGTGGTGAAAAAGTAGGCCGTGGCCGGCAACCAGCCAGGTATTTTCTGAAAAATTTTTACTGTATTACGCTGAAAATCAATTTCTTATTTCTTTATAACGTAATTATACGTTATTTAGCCTTAAAAATAGTTGCATGGCTAATTAATGCGTTTTACCTTTGTTTCATTCCGTACGCCACTTTTTTAAACCCGGCTGGTCAGCCAAATATCTGGCCCATTCAATCATGCAAAAACTAACGAAAGCGGAAGAGGAGGTCATGCACCTGGTGTGGGAGATGGAGCGGAGTACCGTCAGCGATCTGCTGGAAAAAATGAGCGATCCGAAGCCCCCGCACAGCACGGTTTCGAGCGTCGTGCGTATCCTGGAAAAGAAGGGCTTTGTGGGCCATAAGGCCTACGGTAAAACGCATGAATATTTCCCGCTGGTGGAAAAGTCGGCCTATGGCCAACGTTCCCTGACCGACGTACTGCGCAATTATTTCGACGGTGCGGTCAGCCGGCTGGTATCGCACCTGGCCGAAGAAGAGCAGCTCAGCCAATCCGAGTTAGATGCGCTGTTGCAGCAATTGAAAAAAAAGGAAGATCAGTAATGTGGTCAATGGGCTAATTATCAACCCTTATTAACTTCCATCAACGTTTCTCCCATGACACTCGTTTTTCTGCTCAAAATCAGCTTGTGCTGGGGGTTTTTCGCGCTGTTATACACGCTGCTGCTGCGTGGCGAAACCTTTTTTCGCGCCAATCGCATCTACCTGCTCGGCACCGTGGTATTGGGCATTCTGCTCGCTTTGGACCTGCACTGGCTGCCCCAACTGCCGGTGGAAGCCGCTCCGCTGCTGGTGGTGTTACCAACCATCACCATCGGGCTGGAGCAGGCCGAAGCTACGGCCCGCAGCTGGGGAGTAGGCGATTATGCCTGGCTGATTTACCTGTCCGGCGTTGGCTTTATGCTCCTGCGCTTTTGCTGGGCGGTACTTCGGTTATTACACATGGCAGTCCGGGGCGAGACCGAAGTGCTGCCCGACGGTTGCCTGCTTCTCCGCAGCACGGCGACGTCCGTGCCCTTCTCCTTCTTCAAATGGATCTTCGTACCGCTTGAATTTCAACCGGGCAACGAACAGCGGACCGACGACCTGGCGGCCATGCTGACCCATGAGCGCGCCCATGCCCGTGGCTGGCACAGTGCGGATGTGCTGTTTATGGAGCTGCTCTGCGTCCTGTTCTGGTTCCATCCGTTGGTGCACTGGTACCGGCGGTCCCTCCGCGCTGTCCACGAATACCTCGCCGATGCCGAAGCGGCGCGGCATATTGATCTACAACAATATGGCCTGTTGTTAATACGGCAATCGCAGCCCGGAATGCCGGTTGCCCTCGTCCACCATTTTTTTCAGTCATCACTCAAACAAAGATTCGTCATGCTGACCAAAAAAGCATCCGCTCCCGGCAACACTTTGAAATACGGGCTTCTACTACCTGTCACGCTGCTGTTTGTCCTGCTGTTCCGTCAGGCACCGGCCATTGCCCAAGCTATGGACCCTTCCCACGTAAAGCGTGTTCATGATTTGGAGGCCAGTCGATGGATCCAAATAGACACCATCATCACCTTTGACCCGGTTAGTTATAAAGAAACTATGTCTGTGGTCCGCAAGGATGTAGGTCCATACAGGGAACCCACCACCGGCCGGCAGGTCTATCAAATATGCGAAAAACTACCGGCGTATTCCGGTGGACAGGAAGCGCTGTACAAATTCATTGTTGACAATCTTCGCTTTCCACCCATAGCTGCCGGAGAGAACTCTCAAGGAATGGTCGTATTGCGCTTTGTAGTTAGTGATGACGGCAGTATCCGATCCATTAACGAGTTAAACCCAAAAGGCATCCTGCGCAGTGTATTTCCCGATGAAGCCAAGCGGGTGATCGGACTCATGCCGAAGTGGATACCCGGCGAGCAAAAAGGCCAGCCCGTAGATTGTGAAGTGATTCTGCCGATCAGATTCAAACTGGATGATTAAGCAGAGTAAGAGCGCGATTTCAAGCGGCAAAAAGCAAAAAGGCAATATCAGAGCAATCAATCCGGCCAATGCTAACCGGTCGGTTTTTTCCCTCGTATTGCCTTTTGCCTTTTGCCCTTTGTTTTTTATTCCGGCCAACCATTTTAAAAGCCGGCGCGTCCATACCACGGTTCGGCTCCGGCGCGTTTTCCGGGGATTCCGGCGCAGAACCGGCGAATTGCCTTACTTTTGCGCCCTCATACACCCGATTGATATGCAACAACTTAGACTTTTGGCGCTGCTCGGCGGGCTGGTGCTGACCAGCCAAATGGCGTTCGGACAAATGCGCGGCTGGGAAGCCGGCGGCTGGATCGGCGCTGCCAACTATTTCGGCGACCTCAACACCAACTGGCGGCTCGACCGGCTGCACCTGTCCGGCGGGGTCGGTGGACGCTATAATTTCAACGACCGGCTGTGCCTGAAAATCGGCGCGAACGTCGGCCAGATCAGTGCCTACGATTCCGATTCCAAAAACACCTACGAACAAAGGCGTAATCTCCATTTCCGGAGCCTCATTGCCGATGTCACGGCGCAGTTTGAATTCAATTTCATGCCCTATATCCACGGACACCGGGAGTTTTTTTACACGCCCTACATGTTCGCCGGCCCCTCTTTCTATTATTCCAATCCGCAGGCGGAGCTGGATGGTCAGTGGTACAATCTGCGCCAGTATGGCACGGAAGGCCAGTTTCAGGGGGAAGAATACAGCACTGCCCAGGCTTCCATCGCCTATGGCATCGGCTTCAAAATAGACGTCTCCTACCGTTGGAGCCTGAATGTGGAGCTGGGGGCACGCAAACTTTTCTCCGACTACCTGGACGACGTGAGCGGCACCTATGCCGATGTTCGCGACATCCGGGCGCAACGCGGCGAGACCGCAGCCGCCTTTGCCGACCGGTCGGTGGAACCCCAGATCGGCCTGCCCGGGCGCCAACGGGGCAACGGCAAAAAAAACGATAGTTATGCCCTGCTCAACGTAGGTGCGTTCTATTATTTCGGTTCCATTCGCTGCCCGGCCATGGTGCGCAAATAAGAAATAAGCAAAAAGGCAAAAGGCAAAAGGCAAAAGGCAAAAAAGCAAAGTGCAACACCGCGTTGACTTTGCTTTTTTGCCTGTTGCCCTTTGCTTTTTTGCCTGTTGCCACTTGCCCTTTTGCCCGTTGCCCTTTAAATTCCCAGTTCCTTGCCTGCCAAACGCGTTAGTCCGCCGGTGATCCGACTGGCCAGTTTCACGGCAAAAGCGTACTGCCGGTACTTTTGCCGAAACTTCGGCGCCAGGTCAACGAGGGCTTTCAGGTAGGGCTTTTGCACCACCCGTACCCCCAGCGAAACCTTGTCCAGCGTATTGAGTTTGCTTTGCCATTGCTCCGACTCGCGCAGGATTTTTTCGATCAGCGCTTCGTTCTGATCGTGGTAGCGCTGCACATATTTCACACCTTTCACCGGATTGACGAATTTCAGGTCCTCCTGCATAAACTGCACGTAGTCCGTCAGTAAGCCGTCCAGTTTTTGTTCCGCCGGCAGGCTACCGTTGGCCAGGCGTTGGAGGTTCTGGTGGTGGTCGTCGAGCCAGCGGTTCTGTTGCCAGCTGGCACAGCCGGTAGCGCCTAGCAGGCACAGGCAGGCGAAAAAAACAGCACTTTGGTACATAGAAACAGGGTTTTTAAATTTTTTAAATGATCAGCTGCGCATCCTGAGCGATAAAAGTCAACACCAGGTAAGCGACGTAGCCGGCTCCATAACGCAGCGAAAGCTGTCCGGTATTGCCACAGCCCGAATTATTTCCCGAAACTTGCGGCCATGGAACCGAACCGGCCACTCGACGTCACGACCTATTATGACCACACGCGTTTCGACTACCGCCTCCTGTGGAGTCGTCGTAGCCGGGCCGTCCACTTCGGCTATTACGATGAACATGCCGACAAACACGCTGCTGCGCTGCATAACCTCAACCGGGTGCTGGCCGACTTGGCCCTGATCCGGCCGGGCGAGGCGGTCCTCGACGCCGGATGTGGCTGGGGCAATTCCAGTATCTGGCTGGTGCAGCACCGGCAGGCCAGGGTCACCGGAATTTCCATTGTGGCTGGCCAGATACTCGACTGCCAGCAATACGCCCTTAAAAAAGCCCTGGCCCACCTTGATTTCCTGCAGGCGGACTTTTGTCAAATGCCCTTTCCGGACGCCAGTTTTGACGTGGTCTGGGCCTGCGAAAGTGTCTGCCATGCCGAACGCAAACTCGATTTTTATCGGGAGGCCTACCGGGTTTTGCGACCTGGTGGACGTCTGGTGATGGCCGAATACATACGCGCTGTCCGCCCCGCCAACGCGCCGCAGGAGGACTTGCTGGCGGCCTGGCTGCGGCCCTGGGCCATTCCCGATCTGGACACGGCCGAAGAGCACCGGGCCCATGTGTTGACGGCCGGTTTTGTGGAGGGTGACCTGCAGAACGTCACTCCGCGGATGCGGGTGTCGCTGCGCAACCTGTACGAATTATGTCTTCGTTGGCTTCCAGTCGGCAGGTTTTTACACCGCCTGGGGCTGGTGAGCGACGTCCGGCTCCATAATGCCCGCGCCTCCGTGCGGCAGTACGAGGCCTTGCAAGCGGGGGCCTGGTGGTATGGACTACTGCTGGCGAAAAAAAGCCCCGCCCCGGAGAACCGGAGCGGGGCAGCCTAGTTTTCTGAAAACGAAGGTTTAGAACTTCGTGATTTTCAAGGTTTTGACATTGCCTTCACCAAAGCTGGCACGCACGATGTAGATGCCCTGCGGCAAATCGGTCATCGTCATTTCCGTTTGTTGCAGGGTGCCTTGCTTGATAACGAGGGTGTTCAGCAGTTTACCTTGCGTGGAGAAGAGTTGCACGGTCACATCAGATGGGTACAAGGCCACATTCTTGATAAACAGTTTATCCACCACCGGATTGGGCGCAATCACCAGCGCCTGCTCGCCCTGCAGTTTCAAGTCCACCGTGACGGATTTGGAGAAGATTTCCGTGCCGCTGGCATTGCTGCGTTTGACGCGGTAGTAGTTCAGCCCATGTTCCGGCGATTGGTCCAGCAGGGAATAGCTGTTGTGCTGGACCAATCGCCGGAACATGGGCTGAACTACTACCGCGTCAAACGCAGCAATGCCAGCGGCACGGAAAT